>NZ_JBRCOK010000009.1:0-7195 GCF_053501535.1 Bellilinea sp.
GGGAGGGGGACGAAAATTCGAAAGTTGATGTAAAAATGATTTATCCCGAATTGACGTTAGAATAGAAAAAAGGGAGTAGTGTAATTATAAACCAAAATTTGCAAATGCAAATGTTTGCATTATAAAAATGGAAACATGAGAGCCTCTTCGGTTGATGCGGCCATTCTGGATGTGTTGAACGCCCATGCGCCCGGTCATTTGACCGCCGCGCAGGTTTATGAACAGATTCAACCCCGCCTGCCGGCGGTTAATCCCTCCACCGTTTATCGGGCATTGGAACGGCTGGCAAAAAATGGGCGCATCTCGGTATCCGACATGGGCAGCGGCGCAGCCGTTTATGAAGCCTTCAGTGATCCGCCGCATCACCATCTGGTGTGTCAGCGCTGCGGCCGGGTGGAAATGCTCTCACATCAGCAGGTACAATCGCTGTTTTCCGGCATTGCCGCTGAATACGGTTACAGAATTGTCACCAATCATTTGGTTTTATTTGGGGTTTGCCCGGCCTGCCAGGAGTCAGATGAGGGAATTGAACCATGAACACGGAAAACCTGAACCTGATTCAATTGACCCCCGAATGGCGTGAAGAGCTGCTGGATCTGGCGCGGGATTTTCAGGCGGAGGGGGACACCCGCTTCAACGGTCTGTTGAAAGGTGGGGATGAAGCCTTTTTTGTCTTTCTGCAAAATCTGGCAGATGAAGCCAGCGAGGACGACCTTCCGCCCGGCGTCATTCCGCAGACGACCTTTTGGCTGGTACGCGATGAAACAACCCTGCTCGGTTTTGGCCGGCTGCGCCACCGGATGGGGGATCATCTGTTGGAAAAAGGCGGGCAGGTGAGCATCGAAATCCGTCCCTCCGAGCGCGGCAAGGGCTATGAGGAGGCACTGCTCGGCCTGATTCTGGCTCAGGCTGCCCGTATGGGTTTGAGCGAGGTAAGGTTAACCTGCGCGGAGGAGGACGCCGAAACCGCCGCGCGCATCGAGGCTGCCGGCGGCGAATACATCGAAACACGCCCGCTGCGGCGCTCGAGCAAGCAAATCCGGGTTTACCGAATCGGATCGGGAAGACAGGATTAGATCAACAAATCGAAGGGCAGATCGCTGATGTCTCTCAATCGGCGTCCCTCGATCAAGGTGTTGAGCATTTCTTTCTGGTCTTCTAAACCACTTTCGCCGGTGGAAATCAAGTCATCAATGGCTTCTTGTAATTCCGGCAGGGCAAAGTGATACACACAATCCAGGTCGCCCGTGCCGAGCGCGAGAGAGGCGATTCGCATTGGCAGGGGTTCACCGGTAACAGCCACAATTTTTGGAACACTGCCCTTACGGTTGCGGATGAGATTCAATGCTTCTGTACGGGCATTCTGGCCGCGGTCGCTTCGTAAAGTCCATTTGCAGGAAATGCTGGCGTGGAGGATTAATTTTCCGGGTGTTGTGGGACGAAAGATAAACGGAGAAAATTGTGCAATTCTTTCATTTTCTGCAATGATTTCTTGAGATCGGTTGATATCCTCAGGCAGGAACGGTCGTTTGACCACAACAATATCCGGCTTGATGATGTAATCTCCCCCTAAGGTGGCAGCTATTTGAGGGTTTTCACGGCTTAATTTTTCCAAAGCGGCCAGGTGTTCGTACTGGTCGAATCGGGAGATTGGAAAACTTGTGTAATATTGCCAATCTCCAACCTTGAGGTGGGTGAGCAGATCAAGCGACTGTTGCAAGAAATTTCGGGTAATTTCCTCAAAGCGCCCCCCGGCAGTTTGAGCCGTGATGGACTGATCTTCAACAAAGGTGAGACCACCCCGATTAATTTTTTCAATTAATTTCCATGCAATGGCAATACTGTTCTTGCTGCTGCCATCGGCGAAAGAGGGGTATTTTCCCTTTTCAGGATGTGATCCAAAACGAATAATCTTTTGAATAATCTCTTGATGATAGTGTTTTCTGAGTGAATCGATTTTGCTCATTGGCCCCTCTAGGCAGGTTTGTAAAAACCGATCACATATTCCTCGTGCATGCGTTGTTGAATTTGTGACTCAGAATTATTCTGCAAGGTTGCCGGCATCATGCGTTTATCTCGATCTAAATTTCTAACCCCAATTTCGGGAACAATGAAGCCTGCCTGTTTTCCAATATCGGCAAGACAGAGATGCGTTTGAGTATTTTTACCCCGTAAGATCGAGGTGGCTACCACGACGATGGCGCATTTTCCCGGCTTCAGCACCCGGTAAATCTCCATCAGCACCCGTTTCATTTCGGAGTAATATCGTTCAAGAACGATCCCCTTGCGCTTGTCTAAGGCAGAGATTTCTTCAACAATGGCGCGGGTAAAAACGGGCAGCATTTCGGAGTCGGTTTTCGATTGGGAATCTGCGCCGATGTATTCACTTCTTTTCCTGCTTAATGAAGAAATCGAATATCCTAACCAGACCAAGGAAAATTTGTGGGCGCGCATGTAATCAATTGCATTGGAGGCATAAGGCGGTGAGGTAACGATCAAGTCAATGGAATTATCCCTGAACGGAATTTTTTGCGCGTCCGAAAGGAGGTGGTTAACCGGTAACGAGATAATCTCTTGCAGTCCCTTGATATTGGTCTTCAGTTTTTTTTCAAACTCTTCAAAAGGAGACCGATACTTTTTGACCCAATGAGAGCGAATTTCTTGATTTTCTTCAATCTCTGAATACAAGATGTTATTGCTTTTGTCGCTGACTATCTTAACGCGATGCGGGCGGGTATGAGCCAGATCTAGGGCAAGCGATACTCCACCGGATTTTGTAATAATAATGCCCGAAAACACCACATCAAAAAAGCGGCGCAGGGGAATATCTTCGATTTTTTCAATTTGAATCCGTAATGAGGCCAGTTCTTTTTGGACAGGTTCTAAAAACCAGTAATCTATAAACCGGCGAGTTTCTTCATCCCAGCGAGTTTGGAGATATTTCTCAATGACCTCGGGGGATGAATCAAGCATCATTCTGGCAGCTTTCAACAAGCGTAATCCCTGCTCGTAAACCGCCAATGGTTTCAGGGAGCAGGTTTTTACCTGAGAAATTTTCAAAGCCAATGGATCAATATCCAGCCCAATTCCAATTCGTTTTGCTAACTGGGCTTCCAGGATTGTTGTGCCAGAACCATTCATCGGGTCAAGCACAATATCTCCAACGTCGGTCAGGTTCTGAATGAACAATTGGGGCAATTGCGGGGGAAATTTAGCCGGGAAAGAATGAAAATTATGCGAAGCATAGGAACTCTGCATTTGGTGAAAATCCAAATCACCCTGCAGCAGTTCGCTCAAGTTTTTAAGTTGATCTTTTGTTTTGGAAGATACCATGACCATCGGTTAAGCCCGTTCAAAATGTGTATTCATTCTATCACATCTGTTCTAACGGCGCGGCTCGTCTGCTGCCAGCTGTTCCCCATACCAGCGCAGGTAGGCTTCCAGCTGGCTTTGCCAGTAATCCTCATCGTGCCCGCCGGCATTGACCCGCCATTCATGTGCGATGCCCAGTTCAACCAGCCGGTTGTGAAATTCCTCAATCGGGCGGTAGTAGCGATCCTTTTCACCTGCATCGAGGTACACGGCGGGTAAACTTTCGGCGGGGTTTTCCTTCAACCACAGCGTCAGGCGGCTTTCCATGCCGTAAAACGGCGGGGCGGAGTGCCCGCCGATGGCCGCAAACCGCTCCGCTTGGGTAAAACCGATCAGCAGCGCCCAACCGCCGCCGCGCGAAAGGCCGCCCAGCCCGCGGCAGGATGAGTGGCGGCAAACCGCCGGATACTGCCCGGCTAACCACGGTAAAAGTTCATCCATCAGCGCGCGGTCATACCCACTTTCATAGGGATTGCGTAGCGAGTATTCCTCATAAGGCAGGGCGATGACCAGCGGTGGAATGACCTTTTCGGCTATCAGGCGGTCGGCCGTTTCGGCCAGCCCCAGTCGCAGCCACTGCGCGGCATCGGCCGACTGGCCGTGCAGCAGAATCAGGAGAGGAACAGTTGCTGCACGCTCGGCTGCAAAACAGGGCGGCAGGTACAGGTAACCCTGCAGCGGCTTGCCGAGCGATACCGAATCCAGGCTGAACGCTTCAACCTGCCCGCCCTGCTCAAGACAATCTGGCGTTGGGGTGAGAGCAGCAGCAGGCGTAAGCGTTGGGATGGGGGTATCCGGGTTGGGGCGGCTGGGTGATGGACGGCTGGCAGGGAATGGAGTACTTTGTACCGGTGTTGGCGTGCTGGCAGTGAGGGCCGGCATACAGGCCGAAACCAGCCAGCCCAACACCAGCAGCCACATCCTCCCCGTTATGGCTTTCTCAAAGTTCCTTGACAACCCTGAAACATTGGATCGAAACTTGAATTGTGGCGAAACGAACCCCCTCCCTCCTCCCCCAAAATCGCTGCGCCGATTTTGGGGGAGGCGCAGGAGGGGGCAAAATCGCTCGATTTGACGTATCCGTGGATTATTCCGAATAGACATCGATCATCACCTGCCATCTGCCGTTTGACCGTTTTCGACTTTGAGAAAGCCGCATCCTCCTCGTCCTTCTTCCTTGACGATTGTGCATGGTTCGGATTATACTCTGACGCGCCGGGGTGTAGCGCAGTTGGCAGCGCACCGCGTTTGGGACGCGGGGGTCGGCGGTTCAAGTCCGCCCACCCCGACCACACGGCAAGCAACCGCCGAGCCCGCTCGGCGGTTTGCCCGATAAATTCCAGCCCAATCTTGAACATGCGGAAGCCGAGCCATGATGAAACTGCTCAAACGAGAGAAAAACCCCGCCACGCTGCCCTCGCGTTACGATGTGGTCATTGAAGCGGTGCGCTATAATGAGGATGGCAGCCTGAAAACTGCCCGCATTTACGAACGGCGCGGCCCAACCTGGTCGGACCGACTGTTGATTTCGCGGCAGGAATTGCTGGAGCGCCTCAAGAAAGGACAAAAGGTGGTGATCGGCGCCCGCAAACCCTACCTTGCCAGTACGTTTGAAGTGGTTGCAAACGTTCAACTGACCAGCGTAAACGGGCGTGAGGTGCTGACGACAACGGCCGAACAATCCGCCCAGGACTGCCTGCCGCAAGCCCCGCTGTTCTGAAATCCTCTCCTTTTTTCAGCAAACTTTGACCCCACCCCTTCTTTCCATCATCATTCCCGCCTATAACGAAGAACGGCGGCTGCCGGATACCCTGCAGAAGATTTCCAGTTTTCTACTCCGGCAGGATTACACCTACGAAGTGGTGGTGGTTGAAAACGGCAGCACCGACCGGACACTGGATATCGCCCGCTTGTTCGAGCAGGATTATCCCTTTGTGCGCGCCATGCACCTGGAAGGGCGCGGAAAAGGGCTGGCGGTGCGCGCCGGGATGCTGGCGGCCGAGGGTGAATACCGCTTTATTTGCGATGCCGACCTTTCCATGCCCATTGAGGAAGTCAACCGCTTCATCCCGCCACTCAAGCCGGAGGGGGAAATCATCATTGCCTCGCGCGAGGCGCCCGGCGCGGTGCGTTATGATGAGCCGATTTACCGCCACCTGAGCGGGCGGGCGTTCAATCTGGCGGTGCGCCTGCTGGCCCTGCCCGGCTTGCGGGATACCCAGTGCGGTTTCAAGTGCTTTTCGGCAGAAGCAGCCCGCACCATCTTTCCGCTGGTGACCATTCACGGCTGGACGTTTGATGTGGAAGCGCTCTACATTGCCCGCCGGCGCGGTTATCGAATTGTCGAACTGCCCATTCCGTGGTATTTCAACCCCGAAAGTAAGGTGCATCTGCTCCGGGATTTGCGGCAGGTAGTGCGCGATTTGCTGCTCATCCGTCGCAATGCTCAACAGGGGGTTTATGATGCCCGCCCCTCTTCCCTCTAATAAGCGCTGCGCGCCGCCCGACTTAAGCCTGGAACGCCAATTGTGGGAAAACGGCTGCCGGTTGATTGCCGGTCTGGATGAAGCCGGGCGCGGAGCGTGGGCCGGGCCGGTGTTTGCGGCGGTGGTCATTCTGCCCCCGTTTTGTGATGCAGAAACAGCGCTGCGCGGCGTGCGCGATTCGAAGCAGATGACCCCCCGCCAGCGTGAGCAGTGGGCCGAGCAGATTCGCGGGTTTGCCGCTTACTGGGGGGTTGGTGAGGCTTCTTGCAGTGAAATTGACCAGCAGGGCATTGTGCCCGCCACCCGGCTGGCCATGCAGCGCGCCTTGCAAGCCAGCGGTATCACGCCGTGCCATTTGTTGATTGACGCGCTGCGCTTACCCCGCCTGAACATTCCCCAAACCGCGCTGATTCGCGGCGATCAGCGGTCTTTGAGCATAGCCGCAGCCAGCGTGCTGGCCAAGACGGCCCGCGATGCGTGGATGCGTGCGCAGGAAGACAACTTCCCCGGTTATGGGTTTGCCGCCCATAAGGGTTACGGCACCGCCCGTCACCGCGCCGCTCTGGAAGCGCTGGGCGCCTGTCCGCTGCACCGGCGCAGTTTCAGGCCGGTTATCAAATCATTTACCCACTAGAGAGTTACGCATTTCTGATTTGTCTATGCAGCAAAGGAGTTGGTTGAACTCCAATTGAAAAAACTCAGACCAAAAATACTTGAAAATTGTACTGTTATGGGATAAAATATCATTGCGTCTGGGATGAGTCGCCAAGCGTCTCATCGTGGGGCGGTTTGCCCCAACCCCAGTCGCTTTTTTTAAGGCGGGGTGGAAATGTATTTATGCTATATTGATGAATCGGGCACATCAGATATTCCGGGGAACTCATCCCACTACATTCTGGCGGGATTGTCTATTCCGATTTCCAAGTGGAAAGAGTGTGATAATTGTATTGAAAAAATAAAACGAAATTACCGGTTAGAATCGGCTGAAATTCATGTGGCATGGATGCTACGGCCCTATCTGGAACAGACGAAAATTCCAGACTTTGCCAACTTGAATGAAATCCAGAGACGTTCCGCCGTACAAACCTATCGAAATGGTGAATTATTAAGGTTACAAAAAGCACACAACAATAAACTTTACCGCCAAACCCGGAAAAACTACCAAAAAACCCAGCCTTATGTTCACTTAACCTTTGAGCAACGCAAAAAAGCCATATTTGAAATTGCCGAGGCGGTTAGCAAATGGCAATTTGCAAGATTATTTGCGGAATGTGTGGACAAACTTCATTTTGATCCAATTCGGTCATCTCATTCGATTGATGAGCAGTCGTTTGAAC
>NZ_JBRCOK010000010.1:0-20963 GCF_053501535.1 Bellilinea sp.
ACGTCTGGAACTGGCTGCCGATCAGCGTTTCTCCGGGGCGGGGGTGGCGCGGTGCGCGCACCACCAGATCCATGTTCAAACTGCCAACAACGACAAGGGTATGATTCATGCGATCCTCCGTGTGGATTGACGTTCCACCAAGCGGGTGGGCAGGATGCGGGTGCGCGCCGGCAAGCCGGGATCGGCAATCCGTTCCAGAAGCAGCTGCACGGCGGCATCGGCCATGGCGTTTTTATCCTGACGGATGGTGGTCAGAGGCGGGGTAACATAGGAAGCCAGTTCGATGTCATCGTAACCCACCAGGGAACAATCTTGAGAGACTTGCAGGCCGGCTTCAGCCAGGGCGCGCAATGCGCCGATCGCCATCATATCGTTGCAGATGAAGAAAGCCGTCGGGCGGGGGGCGCTGTGGAGCAGCTGGCTGACGGTTAGATAGCCGGAATGGGGGTGAAAATCGCCTTTTCGGATGAGGGATTCGTCCACGGGGAGGGCGCGTTCCTGCAGTGCCTGCCGGTAGCCGATCACCCGCTCGGCGCTGGGGGTGAGGTTGGAAGGGCCGGTGATGCAGGCAATGCGCCGATGACCGAGGTCTAACAGGTAGCGGGTGGCGGTCAGGCCGCCCTGCAGGTTATCGGTGAGCACGGTATCCACATCCAGGCCGGTCAGGCGGCGGTCCACTACCACCACCGGCAGACCGTCGCGCACCAGCTGTTCCAAAGAGGGGCTGTGATCGCCGGTGGCGACAAAGATCAGGCCGTCCACCTGCTTGTTGACCAGCACATCCACATAAACCTGCTCTTTGGTCAGTTCGTTTTCGCTGTTGCCGAGGATGACGTTGTAGCCGTTGCGGAAAGCGGAGTCTTCAATGGCGCGGGCAATTTCGGCAAAGAAGGGGTTGGCGCTGTCGGGCAGGATCAGGCCGAGGGTGCGGGTTTCACCGCGGCGCAGCGAGCGTGCCAGCACGTTGGGGCGGTAATTGAGTTCGGCCATGGCGTCCAGCACGCGCTGGCGGGCATCGGCGGAAACGAAGCGGGTATTGTTGATGACGTGGGAAACGGTGGTGGGGGAGACCCCGGCACGCGAGGCGACCTCTCGAATGGTGGGCATACAACCTCCGCAAACGATTGCGCAAACGTTTGCGTAATCAGTATAGCAAAAAGAATCGGGCGAGTCAAGCAGTTTTTTTGCTGTACCACAAACCTCTTGACAAAGTCAAAATATCCCTTATAATAGGATTAGTCTTATATATTATCAATCCTATATAAGGATAGTCCTATGTCCCTCGATCATGCCATTCTCGGCTTCCTCAATTACTCTCCGCTCTCTGGCTATGACTTAAAAAAAATATTCGATATCTCCGTGCGTCACTTCTGGAGCGCCGATCAAAGTCAGATTTACCGCACCCTGGCGCGTCTGGCAGAGAACGGGCTGGTGACCTGTGAGGTTGTCGAGCAGGATTCCCGCCCTGACCGCAAGGTGTACTTCATCACCCCAAAAGGGCGGGAGGAGCTCCACCGCTGGATGAACGAACCGCTGACCATGCAGCCCGCCCGCTCGGCGCCGCTTATTCGGGTGTTCTTTTCCGGTTTTGAAGAGGATGAAAATGCCCTGCAGTATTTTCGCGCCGGCGTGGAGATGATGAAGGCAATCTTGAAGGTCTATCAATCCATCCCCGCAGACCTGGACAACCGCATCATGCAGGAGATTCCCCAAATCCGCCAGATTACTCAACGCGACCGCTTTTTCTGGCTGCTGACTCTGGAAAGCGGTATCGAAAACATCCGCTCCACGCTGCGCTGGATGGAAAGCGTGATTGAGCGGTTAGAAAGAAAAGACTACACCAATCATTTATCTATTGAAGAACCACTTACAGAAAGGTAATCTCATGCTCCGAAAAAAATCCACCCGTCAAAACATCCGCCGCGGCATCATTCTGATGATGTTCATCTTATTCCCGCTGACCTACAATTTTCTTTCCCCCTATATCATCATTCACGGCGCTTCTCAGGGGGTGGTGAACGGCAGCTTCATTATGTTTGCGGGTTTGTTTGTATCTTCGCTCGTTTTTGGGCGGGCGTGGTGCGCGTGGGGCTGCCCGGCCGCCGGCATGCAGGAAGCGCTCTTTCTTGCCCAAAACAAAACCGTCCACCCGCGCAAAATTGATTGGATCAAGTGGGTCATCTGGGTTGTGTGGATTGGAATCATCGTTGTTTCGGTGGTTATGGCAGGCGGTTACCGCAAGGTGGATTTCTTCCACCTCGTGCGGGATGACTTTGCCGCAAATGCCGGCGCCGAGAGCCTCATTCGCTGGCTGATGATGTATTCGATTGTGACCGTCACCATTGCGGTCATGGCACTGACGATGGGTAAACGTGGTTTCTGTCATGCTGCCTGCTGGATGGCGCCGTTTATGATCCTTGGGCGCAAGCTGCGCAACCGCATGCCGTGGTGGTCGCTGCGGCTCAAGGCAGACCCTTCGGCTTGCACCGACTGCAATTCCTGCGTGCGCAACTGCCCGATGAGCCTGGATGTCAATGCGCTGGTTCATGCGCCCAGCATGGAACACAGTGAGTGCATCTTGTGCGGCAATTGCGCCGACAGCTGCTCGAAAAATGTGATTCAACTGGAATGGAGCGCCGGTAAGTAATTCCGGTCATCCGCCGGTAGGGTGAAGAAGCGGTTGGTGCGATCGGAATTACCCTCGCTGGCGGAAGTTGCCTCTCATTTTGGAAGGAAACGATACCATGATACCTGAAAGAACCTCAACCCAGCGTTATAGAAACCTGCTTTTGTACTTCGTTCTTGCCTATGCAATCTCGTGGACAATTGGCATTCCACTGGCGCTGGCGAAACAAGGGGTGATTCAACCGGTCTTCCCGCTCTGGTTTCATTACCTGGTGGGTTATGGGCCGATGATTTCTGCCTTGATTGTTACCCGCCTGACCGAGGGAAAACAAGGTCTCAAAGCACTTTGGGAACGGATCACCCATTGGCGGGTTGGCGGGATTGGGTGGCTTGCAGCCTTATCACCGCTCGTCCTCGGTGTTGTGGTTGCTCTGGTCATGAATTGGCTGACCCCCAATACAATTTCCATCTCCGACTTGGGAATGGTCAATTTTCTTCCCCCTTTGGGTTTGGGCGCATGGTTGCTCTGGTTGCTGACATTTGGCGTGGGAGAAGAGATTGGCTGGCGCGGCTACGCCTTACCCAGCCTTCAGAAAGACCGCAGCGCGCTGGGGGCAACCCTGATCCTTTTCTTCTTCTGGGCTTTGTGGCATCTGCCGCAGTTCTTCTATGTTTTTGATCCCGCCATTGCGATTGGATGGGCGATTGGATTGTTTGCCGGCGCCATTGTATTCACCTGGCTGCTCAACAGCGCACAGGGAAGCATTTTGATTGTGGCGGTTTTTCATGGATGTTTTAACTACATCTCCGCTTCCAGTGCGGGCAATGGTTTGCTTGCGGCAGTCGTCAGCGCGGCAGTGATGGTTTGGGCGGCGGCGGTGGTTTTCCTTTACAAACCCCAAACCTTATCCAGCAAGGGAAAGTTCGTGATTTAAGTATATCTTGGGTCATGCCTCTTTTCATATAATGCGTCTTTGTGCCCGCTGCCGCCGGTTGGAGCTATTCAGCCGAGCCAAACCGTGACAGATGTTTATCAAGGTCAGTTCGGGATAAACGCTTTTTGCATTGGATTTCAGAATTTGCCCCCTTCCGCACCTCCCCAAAATCGGCGCAGCAAATTTGGGGGAGGTGGGAGGGGGTCTATTTTACTGGTCACCGCGTTTTGTGCTTATCCCGACCCCGCGTTTATTATTAAACCAAGGGGCAAGTACTGGTGATGAGATATAATCATATTTGTTGCGGTTTATTTACAGGAGTTTTTCCAATGATGGATCGTTTTGGGGCTACGCGTCTTGGGGTTTGGATGATTAAGCACGTCATTGCACCGCTTCACCGTTTGCTTTATCGTTTATCGGGTGGCAGGTTGTTTGCATCTTCTGGTGCAGGCAGGGAAGTGTTGCTCTTGACGACTACAGGGCGCCTCACGGGGAAGGATCGCACGACGCCCGTTTACTACCTTCGTGATGGAAATCGCATCATCCTTTGTAATGTAAACCCGGGTTTTGAGCGAACAAACCCGTGGGTCATCAATCTTCGCGCGCACCCCATCGCCAGGCTGCAGATTGGATCGGAAATTGCAGAATATCAAGCTCGCGAGGCTACGGAGGCTGAGATTGACCTTTACTGGCCGCGTTTGATTCAAATCTGGCCGGCATATGAGTCGCACTTTCAAAAGAGCGGGCGGAGAGCCATTTTCATTCTAGAGCGGCGGTGAAAGAAACAGAGTATTGTAATCACATTCTAAGTAACCTAACAAATAGTGAAAACATGTCTTAAACAGGAGAACACGATGAGAAAACCTCATATCGTTGTCGTTGGAGCAGGTGTGGCGGGCTTAACCGCGGCATATCGCCTGCAACAAGAAGGCGCAAAAGTTACCGTCTTTGAGGCGCGTGACTATGTGGGTGGTCGTATGACCTCACTCGAGTGGGAAGGTTTTACTATCAATCCAGGGGCTCAGTACTTTACAGGTGTTGATCGCTACTTGCTCAAGATGGCCACTGATCTGGGTTTATCTGACCAGTTGCGTATTCGTGATCAAGGGCTGATGTTGTCAGTTTATCGGGATGGGCGTATTCACCCGGTGAATTTTCTTTCGATAGGATCATACTTGCGTTGGAGTGGAGTTTCGCTAAGCGGGCGTTTGGCTATGCTGCGCTTAGCCCCTCACATCCTAAGATTCCGAAAAGTCAACGTTTACCACATGGAACGCAGTGCCCAACCGGATGATCTTTCCTATGGTGAGTTTTTCCGCCGCTCCATATCACAAGAGATGTTTGATTATTGGGCATATCCGACATTTGAGACCAACTGCTCTTATCAAGAAAACGACTTATCTAAAAAAGCCTTCCTGTCTTTAATGGGAGGGTACCTAAATGCCAAAACCTACTTCTTTGCAAATGGTATTGGTGCACTAACCGCTGCTTTTGGAAAGTTGCTTGATGTCCGTACCAGCTCAATTGTGAGATCCATAGAAGTTAGTTCTGAAAATGTGCGTCTTACAGTTGATCGCAACGGTGATGTTGAAACGCTTCAGGCAGACCGTGTTGTGATTGCTGTTCCAGGAAATCGAGTTCTCTCCCTTTTCAAGCAACCCCGCGAGGCATGGAGGAACTTTTTTCCCAATGTGGCTTATACCAGCATTGCCACCCAGTTCCATATTTTTCAACACGAGTCCTTTGACCCAAAGGTTGCACCAGCCGATGGTGTGATGATCCCCAGACCCAACAAGAATATTGGTATCGCTTTTATTTATTTTCAGCAGCGCAAAGGTTCTCGTTGGTTGGTACTTACGGAGCCTCGGGCGGGTAGCTATAACCCTGCTGAACCAGATGAAGTTCAACTTGAGCGCGCATGGCAGGAGGTGACAAAAGTATACCCAGAATTGACAAACCGGCGGGTAGCCTCACGTCAATTTCGGTGGTCGGAAAAGGTACCAACCTTTCGAGTAGGCTATTTAGAGGCAGTGCGTCAATTTTTTGCTGATCCTCAGGAAAACCCTGTCTTCTTTTGTGGAGATTATCTAGCGGGTCCTGGTACGGGAGCAGCTTTATTTACGGGTTGGGAGTGTGCCGACCGTCTTCTGGCATCATTATAAGAAGTTCGTAAAGATAAAGATAATCAGCTGAGTTGCTCTTGCAATAGGAAAATCTTACTTTCTGTTTCAAAAGATAGAAGGCTCACAAGGCACTGGCAGGATGTTGTCTGTCTCTTTGGTGAGATTTGTTTAAAGGGTGTTGGAAAAACAGCAGTATCGGGTTGTTTTTCAGCTCAAATGGGATGAACAAGTGCCGAAGCGGGCAGACGGATACCCTCAAAATTCTCCCAACAAGGATTTCTTGTTTTGAATTCACGCTTCTTTTATGCGAGCATCTCCAATTCACTCACGGTCTGACGCTGGTTGTCTACGTTTAAAAGTTATGACCCAATGTCCGTTTTTATATTAGGGTGGCTGTTTCATATTGTTTTTTTCATTGACAAGGATGAGTGAATTGTATTAAACGCTTGTCCTTAAATCAAGAATGTTTGTTATTTTAACACTTTTCAGAAAATACCAGTTGACTTTAGTAAAATATGCATTATAATGTCATTACAACATAATGTCTTGATATTATTATCTATGACAACCCCACCCGTTCCAAAATACTTTCAAGTTCAGGAAATACTCCGCCAAAAAGTTCTTAATCTGTCTGAGGGAGATCAGATTCCTCCCGAATTGGAACTATGTCAAATGTTTCAGGTGAGTCGAATTACCATTCGAAAAGCTATTGAAGGCCTGGTTCAGGAAGGTTTGTTGGTAACCATTCAGGGCAAAGGAACTTTTGTTGCCAGGCCTAAATTTGCCGAAAAACCTCGTGAACGCTTTGTAAATCAAATTACCGGCTTTTATGGGGACATGACTTCCAGAGGTTATCAAGTGAGTACTCAAGTTCTTGAACAAACCCTGGTTTTCCCCGACAAAGTCCTGATAGAAAAACTAAAAACAGAACCTGATCAAAGGCTCATAAAAATTGTTCGATTGCGGTTCGTGAACGAATATCCTCATCACATTGTGACTACTTTTCTTCCTCATGGCCGATTTGGCGGTATTGAAAATTGTGATCTTCGAGAAGGTTCACTTTATGCGTTATTGCGTGAGCGATACAATGCTCAATTAGCCAGTGCCAGGTTCGTCGTTGAAGCATCAACCTGCAGTGAAATTGAAGCGGGCTTGTTAAATTATCCGTTTGCTGCCCCAATTCTGGTTGTTTATTCTCAAGTGTTTGATCCCAGTGGTACGCCGATCATATATGGGTTTTCAAGGCTTCGTGCTGACCAAAGTCAAATGGAATTTGAAGTTCTCACCCCCCTTGCGCTAGGCAAAAACACCAGCAATGGAGATTACCATGAAGAAGGGACTGCTCCAAACACTAAGGGCTGATCATATACTCTGTTCAATCAAAGTTTCTAATTGGCAAGAGGCTGTTGAAGTAACCGGTAAATTCATGCAGCGTGCCGGGTTATGTACCAACCAATTTACCCAAGCGATGTTTGACTTAATTGAACAACACGGTCCGTATATGGTTATTGCTCCAGGAATTGCTCTTTTACACGCAAGTCCTGGAGATTATATCCTTCAGAGCGGTTTAGTCCTGATAACGCTTGAACAACCTGTGTTCTTTGGCCATAGTGAAAACGATCCGGTCTGGTTGATTATTGGCTTGGCAGCTTCTAACGATCGTTCCCACGTGGATGCCTTGTCTGAGCTGGCCATTTTACTTTCTGTTGAAGGTATGCTTGACAAAATTCGTCAGAGCTCAAACGATTCTAAAAATTTGTTCGAGCTGATTCGCTCTTCCATTCCTGCAATGGAGGAGTAATACTTTTTCCCAAGGAGAAAATTGTGGAAAAATATCGTGTGCTTGTCGTTTGTGGAACAGGGATGGGAAGCAGTATGATCCTCAAGGTAATGGTAGATCGCGTTGTCAGCGATAACCAATTGCCCATTATTGTTGATTCTGATGTTGTCGCGGGTGCAAAATCTTCGCAGGCCGATTTTTTCGTGTCAGGATTAGATTTGGTGCCCACACTGGAGAAAATAGGACGTCCAGTAGTGGGTATCAAGAACATGATTGATCGTAAAGAGATCCTGGAAAAATTGCAGGAGCAATTGGCTAAATTCAAGAGGGATGCAACGAATTAAGCATTTTGTCTTGGACGGAGAAAGGAGGTTATTTATCGAGCGAAAGCTAAACCGATCTTTTTTTCATTTAGTAACAACCTTTTTTTCGAGGAGGAATAGGCGATGGAACTTCTAATGGCTCTGATTCGGGACGTGCTTGGTAATGCTGCCATCTTGGTGGGTCTGGTGGCTCTGGTCGGGTTGGTAATTCAGAAGAAGTCATTTGTGGAGGTGTTCACCGGAACAGTTAAAACGATTGTTGGATTTTTGATTTTCTATATTGGCGCCGGTGCCGGCGTTTCAGCCTTGAATAATTTTCAATCCCTTTTTTCAGAAGGTTTCAATCTTCAAGGCGTCATGCCTTTGGCAGAAGCACTAACAGCCATGGCAATGACCAAACTTGGTACAGTTACCTCGCTGATTATGGTTTTCGGGTTTGTTGTTAACCTGATTGTTGCCCGGTTTACCCCATTTAAGTACATATTCCTCACCGGACAACACAATTTGTTTTTTGCGGCCCTATTAGCTGTGGTAACCAGTGCATCCGGTCTCAGTCCAGTTGCTTCGGTTATTGTTGGCTCAGTGATTCTAGGTTTCTTTGCCGGCTTTTACCCATGGTTAGGACGGCATGGAATGCGGGCAATTACCGGTAGTGACGAGATTGGAATTGGTCATTATGTTACCATTGGTTATGCTCTCTCCTCATGGATTGGAAGCAAGGTTGGTAAGCCTGAAGATAGCACGGAAAAGTTGAAATTGCCCGGCTGGCTGAGTATCTTCCGTGATTACGTTGCTTCAATTTCAATCACAATGATTGTCATTTATTATGTTGCTGCGCTTGCAGCAGGAAGAGCAGCCGTAGAGCAGGTTGCGGGTGGAACTTACTGGCTGGTTTTCCCCTTGATTCAGGCTCTAACTTTCAGCGGCGCGGTTTATGTCATTATTACTGGCGTGCGCATGTTCCTTGGCGAAATCGTTCCAGCCTTCCTTGGAATATCCAGCAAAATCATTCCAAATGCCATTCCTGCTCTCGACTGCCCGGCTGTATTTCCCTACGCTCCAACAGCGGTCATCATTGGTTTTCTCTCTGCTTATGCTGCCGGATTGCTTTCTATGGCGGTGTTTTTGGCGTTAGGCGTTACGGTTATTATCCCGGTTGCTATTCCCTATTTCTTTATTGGCGCAACAGCGGGTGTTTTTGGTAACGCAACCGGTGGTTGGAAAGGAGCGGTTGCTGGGGCGTTTATCGTCGGCATCTTAATTGCTGTTGGACCTGCCCTTATATACCCCATCATGGAGCAGGTTGGACTTTCGGGTACCTCTTTCCCGGAAACAGATTTCACTGCGGTTGGATTGCCACTTTACTTCATTCTCTCTCTGTTCCGTTAAATTTATGACCATAGAAACCACCGTCGAAAATTTAAAACAACGAAGTCCGGTTTTACGTTCTCGAATTTTACGGATGATTCATGAAGCCGGTTCGGGGCACCCGGGAGGTTCATTATCGGTAATAGATTTACTGGCGACGGTCATGATAGCGTGGGGACGTTTCAGTCCCCACGCTGTTGAAAAAGACTGGCTTGTTTTGGGTAAGGGACATGCTGCACCTGCCTACTATGCAGTGCTATGTGAATTGGGTTACCTGACCGAAGAAGAGTTGTTTACCTACCGAAAAGCAGATAGCCGCTTGCAAGGCCATCCAGATCGGCGCAAGCTACCCGCAGTCCAAGTCACAACGGGTCACCTGGGGCAGGGCTTATCAATTGGAGCGGGGATTGCGCTTGGTGAAAAAATGCTGAACTCTGAGAAGAAGGTATATGTCATTTTGGGAGATGGTGATTTGCATGAAGGGCAAACCTGGGAAGCGGTTATGGCTTCTTCACATTTTCACCTTACAAATCTGATTACTCTGGTGGATTTGAACGGTTTGTCACAGCATGGCAAAACCGAAAGGATCATGAATGTTGAACCACTGGCTGAGAAATGGAAGGCCTTTGGTTGGACAACAATCTCAATTGATGGACATCGCTATGAGCAAATCCTCGAAGGTTTACAAGAAGCATCATTTTCCGGATCTCCGACGGTTTTGTTATGTCGTACCATAAAGGGGAAAGGTATATCTTTCATGGAGAATAATCCATTATGGCATTCAAGGGATTTACCAACCGATCTTTATGAAAAAGCATTGTTAGAGCTTGGGCAGAAATGATGATGGATCCTCTAAAAATTGCTCCAAGAGACGTTATTGGAGAAACGCTGGTTGAAGTTGCCAAACAAGATACCAGACTGGTCGTCTTGGATGCCGACCTCGGAAGGTCGACGCGCCTGACTGCTTTTGAAACGCAATTTCCCGAGCGATATCTTCAGTTTGGTGTTGCAGAACAAAACGCAATTGGTTTTGCCAGCGGTCTAGTGTATAGTGGCTGGCATCCAGTTTTTGTTACCTTCACCATGTTTTCTATTGGGCTGGGATGGACGCAGATTCGTCAAGCAGCGTATGCCGGTTTACCCCTTACCATAATCGGTACACACCCCGGTTTTGATATTGGGCCGGACGGCGGTACACACCAAATGATGGAGGATATGGCCCTTGCCCGGGTGATTCCTGAAATTGAAGTACTAACCCCTTCAGATAATCTTGAAACTGCTGCAGCTATAAAACAAGGGATCACCTCACCCAGGGTTACTTTCATTCGAGTTGGAAGGCATCCCATACCAATCCTTCATGAGCCTCCGGTTGAATTTGTTATTGGTAAAGCCGAAGTTCTCTTCCAATCGGGAGGGGATTATGTTCTCATCGCTGACGGTTCTATGGTATATGATGTACTCAATGTGGCAAAAAGATTGACAACCGAGGGGCATTCTTGTTGTGTAATCAATATTCGCTCCATCAAACCGATCGATGAAGATTTAATAATTGCTCTAATGGGCAGAGCAAAATTAACCATCACAATAGAAAACCACACCATATTTGGAGGATTGGGAAGCGCTGTGGCAGAAATTGCCGCTCAAAACGGTAGGCGATTGTTGCGGATTGGTAGTCCAGACTGTTTTGGTCGCTCTGCCGACACCGATACTTTGCGCCACATGGTTGGCCTGGATGCTGATTCTATTTACAAAAAGATCAAACAATTTATTTGTGAAACTTAGTAGAGGATTTTCCGACCAATTTTTTTTGGTGTAAATTCAATAGCAGATTGGGAATGGCTTTTGAACTACCCAAGCAAATTAATAAAAAAGAACCATAGAGTGGGCCTAATACAACAACATCTCCTTGATTTTATTTTTATTTTATGATAACGTTTACATGCGGACTCTCGATTAAAAATGGTGGAATTTGCTTCTTTGTTTTGTTTTTTATATTTTATGATAACGTTTTCATTAATTTTAATTATTCAAACAACGCAGCTGTAGTACGGCAATATATTTCACGCGCTTAAGGAGTAACGATGAAACTGGCTGACAAAAAAGTTGTTTTAATAACCGGTGGCGCCCAGGGTATTGGCAGGGGCATCGTTGAGGTATTTAGTGAACATGGTGCGCATGTGGTGGTGTTGGATATCAACGAACAGGGAGCTACAGAGGTTGCAGAACTTGCCAGCAAAGCAAGTGGCAGGCGTTCGATGGCCCTTGGTCTGGATGTTGGTGATCCCGAAAATGTGCAAAAGGTGGTAGAGAAGGTTGTAAGTGAATTTGGTCGTATTGATGTACTTGTCAATAATGCGGGCATCATGCGCAATCATTATATACTCGAATTTCCGATTGAAGATTGGCGTGCTGTATTCAGGGTCAATGTTGAGGGCGTCTTTCTCTGTTCACAAGCGACGGCCCGTAAAATGGTGGAGCTTGGAACTGGGGGAGTTATTATAAATATTGCTTCCTGTTCAGCAAACAAGGCCGACCAGCGACACTCGGCTTATTCGGCCTCCAAAGCAGCTGTCATCAGTTTTACGCGAATTCTCGCGCTTGAACTTGGGCGGTATGGTATTCGCGCCAATGCAATTTTGCCTGGTGCGACCGGTCCGACGCCCATGTTACAGTCTGTCTTTGAAAATGTACCCGGTATCGAAAAGGAACTTATCTCAAAAACCGTGCTGGGCAAACTGGCTGACCCAAGAGATATTGGTAACGCCGCCCTCTTCCTTTCCAGCGATCTCGCAAGCCATATCACGGGAGAGTATCTGGTTGTATCAGGTGGTGAATTCATGAACGCCTGACCGATGTAGTGACTAAAAACCAAGTTCATTCGAGAATACTTAAAAAATTATTGACAAGCCTGTGAGAAACTTGTATAATGAATATGTAAACGTTATCATATAGAATTTGTCCTCAAATTTTTGGCCCGTGCTGGGCTGATTAAATTCCTTTTTATGGTAACGTTTACATAATAAATTCAACCTACGGATCCCCTTATGCCAAAATCAAAAATGAACCACTCGGTAACCATTAAGGATGTTGCTGAACTCGCTGGCGTTTCTCTCGCAACCGCTTCCCGTGTGTTGAATAATACAGGTTATGTTAGTAAAGAAACGCGCTCGAAAGTTCAAAAGGCAGTAAAAGTTTTGGGATATAAACCGAATGAATTGGCGCGCAATCTCAAAAAACGCAGAAGTGACACAATTGGCTTGATGATCACGGATATTATCAATCCTTTCTATTCCTATCTTGCCGATGGGGTTTTAGATTGTGCAAGAAAACTTGGCTATCATGTAGTCTTGTGTGCCACAGATGAGGATGCCCATCTCGAAAAAGAATATTTAGTGGTGCTCATGCATCAACGGGCAGCTGGAATTATTGCCGTTCCTACTGGTGAAAATGTCAAAATTTGGTGTGAGGCTTACGATTTGGGTGTCAAAATGGTGCTGGTTGATCGGGAACTTCCTGATTTACCAGAAACCGATGTGGTGTTGGTTGATAATGTAAAAGGTGCATATGAGGCAATAAAGTATTTAATTGAACTGGGGCACAAGCAAATTGCAATTGTCAATGGTCCAACAACGACTACAACGGGTAAAGGCCGTCTTGAGGGATATCAAAGAGCAATGCAAGAAGCCAATCTTCCCCTTATTAACGACTATATTGAACAAGTAAGTTTTAAAGGTGAAAGTGGCAAGGCTGCTGCTAAGCGGTTGTTGGCACTTCCAAATCCCCCCACCGCAATTTTTGCAACCAACAATGTGCTGGGTGAAGCCGTTTTTACAGAAATCAATGCTGCTGGCCTGAGAATTCCAGAAGATATTTCGCTGGTTTTATTCGATGATGTACCATGGGCATCTCTTGTCAATCCTCCAATTACGGTGGTTTCACAACCTACGTATCAATTGGGTTATTTAAGCATGGAGTTGGTTCATCGTCGGCTACAACAGGAAAAAGATGACAGCCCTGTAACCCCTCAAAAGTCTTTGCTCAAACCGGAGCTTATCATTCGTAAGAGCTGCATTGCCCCCAAACAATTTAATTAGCTGAAGTCCAGGACAAAATAATTCTTTTTATAAGGAGGCATTACCATGTCTGAACAGATAGACAAACTGTCAAAAATTCATCTTCTGAATCTTTATGAAAAAATGCAGTTGATTCGCCGCTTTGAAGAAAAAGTCGCTGAGTTGTTTGCTAAGGGTAAATTGCCGGGGTTTGTCCATCTTTACATAGGGCAGGAAGCTATTGCTGTGGGTGTTTGTGATGTTCTTCGTATAGATGATTTTATTACCAGCACGCATCGTGGCCATGGTCATGTCATTGCAAAAGGTGGAGATGTTAGAAAGATGATGGCGGAGTTGTTCGGCAAAATTACCGGTTATTGTCGAGGGAAGGGCGGTTCAATGCATATCACGGACATGTCTATTGGAATGCTGGGAGCAAATGGGATCGTAGCGGGGGGACCTCCTATTGCCACGGGAGCAGCTTATGGCGCTGCAAAAATTCGTCATACTGACCAGGTAGCGGTTGCCTTTTTTGGGGACGGGGCAACCAATGAGGGGCCATTTGCAGAAGCCTGCAACATGGCTAGCGCATGGAAATTACCGGTGATTTTTGTTTGTGAGAACAATCTCTATGGTGTTGGCACAAGACTGGGGCGAATTTCTCCTTCCGAAGATATTGCCTCACGGGCGGCTGCATTTCATATCCCCGCTGTTTCAGTCAATGGAAATGATGTAATTGCAGTGAGAGAAGTAGCTGAAGAAGCCGTAAAAAGAGCCCGGAAGGGGGAAGGTCCGACTTTTATTGAATGCAAGACATGGCGACATAGAGGTCACTTTGAAGGCGAAAATCCGACCTATTTCAATAAAGAAGAATACCAAATGTGGTTATCGAAGGATCCAATTGCGGGATTCCGAAAGACGTTGTTGTCTGCAAACCTGGCGGACGAGAACGACTTTAACCTGATTGATCAAAAAGTAAATCAAGTAATCGAAGAAGCAGTTCGTTTTGCGGAGAATAGCCCCTTGCCCGATCCCGCGACGGCTCTCGAAGATGTTTTTATCTAATTTTCCAAAATGCGAAATGGAGGTTTTCCATGCCCAAGATGAAATTTATGGAAGCAGTACGAGAGACTATTCGCCAGGAAATGGAGAAAGATCCAACTTTGTTTCTGATTGGGGAAGATGTTGGTCCTTATGGGGGAGAACAAGGAGTTACTGGCGATTTATGGCAACAATTTGGCGATGACCGCGTTCGGGATGCTCCCATCTCAGAAGCCTTAATTATTGGATGTGCCTTGGGTGCATCCATGACCGGTTGTAAAGCGATTGCTGAAATTCCCTTTGGAGATTTTTTGGGGATGTGCATGGACCAGATTTACAACCAGGCTGCCAAAATCCGTTATATGTCAGGGGGGCAGGCGCAAGTAAATCTGGTTATTCGCACCACTGAAGGTGGCTATGTAAGCGGTGCGGAGCAGCACTCTCAAAGTCTGGTTTCCTGGTTTGTCCATATTCCGGGAATCAAAGTAGTCGAACCCGCGACTCCCGCGGACGCAATGGGATTATTGCGGGCAGCGTTGAGAGATGGCAATCCGGTCATCATTTTCGAGCACCGATATTTGTATTCTTTGGTAGATGACGTACCTGATGACCCCGACTTCATTATTCCCCTTGGAAAAGCCAACATTGTCAGAGAAGGGAATGATTGTACGGTGATTGCCACTGCCCTTCAATTGTATAAAGCAAAAGAAGCTGCTGAAATTTTGGCTCGAAAAGGAATAGAAATTGAACTGATTGATCCTCGCACAATTGATCCGCTCGATGAAGAGACGATTCTCAAATCGGTAAAGAAAACCGGCAGAGCAGTTATCGTTCATGAAACCTGGGTTAAGGGTGGATATGGAGCCGAAATTGCCGCCATTATTGCTGATAAGGCCATTAATTACTTAAACGGACCTGTGAAGAGAGTAGGTGCAAAAAATGTTCCCATCCCATTCAGTCCTGTTTTGGAGAATTATGTTCTTCCTCAAGTAGAAGATATTGTCAGAGCAGTCGAAGAAACGATGGAATAAGAAAGGGGAACAGAAAATGAGTGAGTTGAAAAAAGAATATTTGAATGTTGCGCTGATCGGTCATAAATTTATGGGGAAAGCCCATACTCACGCATACACAGATGTTGGCATTTTCTTTAACTTGAAATGCAAACCGGTCAAGAAAGTTCTGTGTGCGGTTGGAGATGATGTAGCCCAAACGGCAGAACGTTGGGGTTGGGAGGAATGGTCACAAGATTGGCGCGAGGTTGTCAACCGGTCAGACATAGATGTGGTTGATATTTCTGCGCCAAGCAAAATCCATAAAGATATAGCTCTGGCAGCTGCCCAAGCGGGGAAACACATATTCTGTGAGAAACCATTAGCCATGAATTTAGAGGATGCCCGGCAAATGTTGAATGCCGTTGAGGAAGCCGGAATAGTCCATGCTGTTGGATTTAACTATCGGAAAGTACCGGCAATTGGTTTGGCAAAACAAATCATTGAATCAGGTGAGCTTGGCGAGATTTATCACTTTCGGGGTATTTACTCTCAAGACTGGTTAGTTGATCCGAATTTTCCAATTGCCTGGAGATTGAGAAAAAAAGATGCCGGAGCAGGGGCATCGTGGGACCTTGGAGCACATGTTGTGGATCTTGCCAGGTTCCTGGTCGGTGAAATTGATGAGGTCATCGGCTTACAGAGTACTTTCATCCGTGAGCGCCCCGTAGCAGTGCTGGAAGATGGGCTGGTTGCTGTTGCGGGCAAAGAGAAGGGAATAGTGGATGTTGATGATGCCACATCTTTTCTTGGACGATTTGAAAATGGCGCTATGGGCTTGTTTGAGGTAACCCGTTTTGGCACCGGTCATCGAAATCTTCTCCAAATCGAAATTTACGGCAGTTTGGGGGGCATTATTTGGCGTGGATTTGAGAACATGAATAATCTTGAGTTTTATTCACGGAAAGATCCCCGCCATCTTCAAGGGTATCGGCTTATTCAAGTGGGTGAGAGTGAACATCCCTATGTGGGGAACTGGTTTCCGGCAGGTCATATCATCGGATTTGGAGAAACTTTTGTTCATGAAATTTATGATTTTCTCCAGGCAATCGCTGAACACAAACCTGCTTCTCCATCATTTTTTGATGGTTATAAATGCCAGCAAATTTTGGTGAGCGTAGATCGGTCACTGGTTGCCCGCAGTTGGGTCAAAATCATGGATTCTGAGTAAAGTCAATCATTTTCCCGAAATACTAATTTTGTGATGGAGGTAATGATGATTACAAAAGAACAGTATGAAGAAACCCGCCAAAAAGTATTAAGAATGCTTGAAAAAGCAGGAATAGTCCTATCGGAGGAAGAGAAAAATCGCATTGAAGTAGCCGATTTTGGTTTGGGAGATTTAGAACACACTGCTTTGCAGTTGGTTACCTATGTGAACACCGAAAGGGTATGTGCAAAGGAGTTAATTATGTTTCCCGGACAAACCTGCCCGGAACATATGCACCCTCCAGTTTATGGTGAGCCCGGTAAAGAAGAAACCTTCCGTTGTCGCTGGGGAGAGATGTATCTTTATGTGCCTGGAGAACCAACCCAAAATCCAAAAGCTTTTCCGCCTGAGGGGGATGAAAAGTATTATACAGTTTTTCACGAGATTATTCTTCGTCCTGGTGATCAGTACACTCTCAAACCAAACACTCCCCACTGGTTTCAAGCCGGTCCGGAAGGGGCAATTGTATCTGAGTTTTCAACTACCAGCCGGGATGAAACGGATATATTCACTGATCCACGTATTGATCGGATTCCGAAAGTGGCAGAGTAATGGTGAGGAGCAGGAAAATTGGAAAATAAATCTGCAGACTCGGGCAATCATATTCAAGTAAATGACTTTTCGGGAAAAGCAGTCCCACTGCTGGAAGCCCATGGTTTGGTAAAAGCCTTTTCAGGTACGGTTGCCGTCAATGGTGTTGACATTGAAATTTATCCCGGTGATGTAATTGCCATTGTTGGAGAAAACGGCGCCGGGAAAACTACCTTAAAGAATCTTTTAATTGGGCTGTTGAACCCAGATAAAGGGACCATCAAATTGGAGGGACAAAATATAGCTCACTTCCATGCGGCTGACTTGGGAATTGCAGCAGTTCATCAGGAATTCAGCCTTTTTCCCAGTTTGAGTGTGGCGGAAAATGTGTGCATTGTAGATCTGCCAGGTCGTGGTTTGTTCGTCAATTGGTCTGAAGTTTACCAAACCGCCAAAAAGTATCTGGACATGATCGGTGCAAATCTTGATATGGATAGGCCTGTGGAAAAGCTAAGCACCGGTGAACAACAGCTGGTTGAAATTGCCAAAGCGTTGCGTCAGGCAACCAAAATATTGATTTTGGACGAGCCGACCACATCCCTAACCAAACCGGAAAGAGAACGCTTGTTTGATGTCATTATGCGTCTTCGGGAGCGGGGGTTGGGAATCGTTTTCATTTCTCATTTTATTGAGGAGGTCTATCAGGTTGCTAACAAGGTAGTAGTACTGAGAGATGGCCACTATGTGGGTGGGGGAGAGGTTTCAAAAATGCCTCGAAGGCTGTTGGAAGAATTAATGGTTGGGCGTTCGATAACAACCAATCATATTCAAGTTGGACAGCCGTCTGAAGAGATCGTTCTAAAAGTAGAAGGTATTTCTGCGGGCAATAAGGTGAAAGGAATTTCGTTTGAGCTGCACCGAGGCGAGGTACTCGGTTTGTGTGGTTTGATGGGAGCAGGTAGGACGGAACTTGTAGAGACGGTTTTCGGTTTGCGCGCCGGGTATGGGAAAGTCTGGATTAAAGGAAATTTGATTGAAGATCGAACGCCTTCAACGATGCGTGAACGTGGAGTCGCCTTTGTCCCGGAAGATCGTCGTCGAAATGGACTTTTTGTTATTCGCAGCTTAAGAGAGAACTTAACCATTAGTGCTCTATCCCGGTTGGTAAGACGCAAACTGCCTGGTATTGGTTTCAAGGGTGAGCAGGAAAGCGCTCAACAAATTGCACAATCAATGAATGTGGTTTATGCCAGTTTAGAACGACCCATTCGATTTCTTAGCGGGGGAAATCAACAGAAAGCATTGCTTGGCAGGTGGCTCTCAATTGAACCAGATATTTGTATTTTGGATGAACCCACACGTGGCGTAGATATTGGGGCAAAACAATACATTCATGACCTGATAGGCGAGTTAGCAAGAAAGGGAATGGCTGTTTTATTAGTTTCCTCTGAATTGCCGGAATTGATTGCTCTTTCCCACAGAATTCTTGTTCTCAGGAAAGGCGAAATTGTGGCGGAATTTTCACGCCAGGAATTTGACCCTCTGACTCTCATAAAATATATGGCTTCTGGAAGTGAAGAAGAGGTACGCGTTCGATGAAAAGACCTGAAAATCATACGAGTTCTTCGTTCTTTCAATTTGTTTTCACTGCACGTTGGTTAGCTGTGTTGGGTGGGATTCTATTGTTGGGTTTTGTTTTTAGCCAGCTGAATCCTGCATTTTTGCAACTTCGCAACCTGCAAAATATCATCGTTCAGGCAGCTGCTACGGGAGTGATGGCAATTGGCATGACCTTTGTCATTATGACCGCTGGCATAGACATATCGGTGGGTGGAATTCTTTTTCTAACCCTTGTGATTGCTACTCAACTTTCCCTTGGATTGCATTTGGACAGTTTTCCGGTGTTGATTTACCTGATAGCCATATTGCTTGGTGGGATGATGGGACTGGTCAATGGGCTTATCATCAATTATGTTCGAATCAATCCATTGATAACTACACTGGCAACTTTAAGTGTGTTCCGTGGTATTGCAATTCATATCACCGAAGCAAAAATTATCATTCCACCTGAGAGCGCCCGGTTTTTAGGGATTGGAAAAATTGCAGAAATTCCGGTTCCCTTCATTGTAGCCATTCTGGTAACGGTAATTGGTATCCTGGTCCTAAAATACACTCGATTTGGAAGATATGCGCTGGCAATCGGAGCGTCCATCCGTTCTGCTAAAGAAAGCGGTTTGCCAGTTCGTACTGTTTTGATTTTGGCCTATGCTATTGCCGGTTTATGCGCTGGCCTGGGCGGAATGATTCTTCTCGGACGGGTTGGGGCAGTGCAAACCGATATGGGCATTGGCATAGAATTTACAGTCATCACGGCTGTTGTATTGGGTGGGACGTTGCTATCAGGCGGCAGGGCTTCAATGCTGGGCAGCCTGTTGGGTGCAATATTTCTTGTCATGATTGACAATGGTTTGAACATGATCAGAGTTTCCGCCTTTGTTTATGACATTGTGCGTGGTGGAGTACTGGTCAGCGCAGTCCTGATCGATCGGGCTGCGTCTCTGGAACTGTTCTCAAATTGGCTGGGTTTCAAGATTAGACGATCCACTCGCGCCGCAAGTTCCTTGCCCCATTAATTTGTTTAGGTAAAAGAAAGGAGGTTTATATTGCCGGAAAAACATGATGGTTATTTCATCTACTGAATCTCGATGGTCAAATTTTCCCAAAATCTATACCCAAGGAGGATGAGGATGTTCAAACAAAAGTTTTCTCTTTTCTTTTCCGTGATTCTGGTCACAGTGTTACTCTTAAGTTCCTGTGCCCCTCAAATGACCCCACAACCAACACAGACTACTGAACCAGAGACCGGAAAAACAAGTTTTACCATTGGTGTTTCGCTGGACGCTTTGTTTTTAGGGCGTCAAGCGGAGATGGAAGGGGTGCGTGCGGCTGCGAAGGAGAAGGGGATCAAGCTGATTGAATCGGTAGCCGATAACGATGCTCAGCAGCAAAATGCTCAGATTGAGTCGTTCATCAACCAGAAGGTAGATGCGATTCTGGTCGTGGCGGTGGATAACACAGCCATTCTGACGGCGATTGATGCGGCGAAGGCAGCCGGGATACCGGTAATTACCTTTGACCGCAAGGTAACTCACGAATGGGTATCCTACCATAGTGGGTTGGATTCGTATTCGGATGGTAAGGCATGCGGGGAGTATGTGAAGAGTCAGAATGATGGGCAGCCGCACACAATTCTGCATCTATTGGGGGCGCTGAACGATGACAATGCAATTCAGCGGCGGGATGGATTTGAGGATGCGTTGAAGGGAGAGAAGAACCTGACAATCATCCAGGAGCCGACGGATTGGAATGCGGACAAGGCGCTGAATGCGGTAACGAATGCATTGACGGCGTATCCGGATTTGTGGGCGATTCAGGTGCCATCGGACTTTATGCAAGACAGCATCAAGACGGCGATTCAGGAAGCGGGCAAGTTGAAAAAAGCTGGCGAAGCAGGTCATATCATTGTATGCACAATTGATGGTGCTGAGCCGGGCTACCGGGCTACGGTGGAAGGATGGACAGATGCGGTGGTGGCGCTGCCACTGGCTGATCTTGGGCGAGGAGCTTTAGAGGCAGCATACACTGTGCTGACCGGCGGAAAGCTGACCGTGACCGATCAACGCTTCCCCGGCACTCTCTATACATATAAAAACGCCTACGATAACCGGGCAAAGATATGGGGTGCTGCGGGTTCGGATATCAAACCATCTGAAGCTGAGTCAATGAAGCAATTTACCATTGGTGTTTCACTGGATGCTTTGTTTTTAGGGCGTCAAGCGGAGATGGAAGGGGTGCGTGCGGCTGCGAAGGAGAAGGGGATCAAGCTGATTGAATCGGTAGCCGATAACGATGCTCAGCAGCAAAAT
>NZ_JBRCOK010000011.1:0-7945 GCF_053501535.1 Bellilinea sp.
ATTACGCTGGTAGAGCGGGATGTGGAAAATTTACGGCGCGGATGCCCGTATTATCACCGCTGCCCGGTGGCGGAGAAGCGCTGTGCGGTTGATCAACCACCGCTGGTTGAGGTAGATGAGGACCACTGGGTGGCCTGTGTGCACTATGAGAGCGGTGCAGATTTGGTGAAGCCGCTTTCCCTTGCCGGGCAGGATACTCGCACAGTGGTTTGAGGCTGGTACGGTACGAAAACATTTTTTCGTATAGATAAACTTAAACCTCTCTGAAACGGGGGTGGTAGCGCACAACGTCGCTTATGCCCTTCAGCGCGTTCTCACGCAATTCCAGCACCATGAACACTTCTTCCGGAACCTGGATTTCCCACTGAATGCCGTAAGGTTTGGCGGGTTTGAAACCAAAACGCGGGTAGTAGTGGGGGTGGCCCACCACAAAAATCGTCTCATGCCCGGCCGCTTTCAACGCATTGAGAGCATAACGGATTAATGCCGATCCGATTCCCTGATTGTGGAATTCGGGCAGAACGGCCATCGGGCCAAGGCCTACCGCCGTCCACTGCTGTTCGCCGTTTGTGACGGTTACCGGCGAGAAGAGGATATGCCCGACGATTTTCTCATCCACTTCTGCGACCACCGACAATATCACTGCTCCGTCGCGGCGCAGGGCGTCCACCAGTTGGGCTTCATTTTCACGCTCAAATGCCAGATGATTGACCCGATCAATGGCGGGAATATCTTCGGGTGTTTCAGGCCGAATGGTCAGCTTCATGGACAGCAACCTCCGGTTCGGCGGGGGTATCTATCGTTCACCTGGATTCTGCCTGCTTTTTGAGGCGAAGCAGCGAGGCTTCCAGCGATTTTTCGAGGAAGTGTTTGTCGAACAGGAGCATCAGGCGGGTGAGCCACCCCGAAAGTGATTCCGCAGTGGTGACGAGGGTGTCGTTGCCGCGCGCTTCAATGCTCCAGTTGTGAATGGCTGTCATCCCGGTGGCTGTCCCTGTCCAGCCGATCCGAAGGGGCGGCTGGACGGTGTGCAGGCGGGAGGTGATGTTTAGCCCTTGCGCTTTCCAATGAAAAGTTGTACCTTCCCTCAGGTCGCCGTCCAGTTTTGCAAAGGTAATATCAGGCTGCCAGTCAGGCCAGTTCCCGATATCGGTTAGAACCTGCCAGACTACCTCCACAGGGGCGTGGATGAGCATTTCACGACGGGCAAAGGCGGGGGCGGATTTATTGATTTCCATTTTACTGTCTCCACAAGATCATCAAAATTTTATTGAGAATATAAATCGAACCGAAGGCAATCGTCAGATTCGTCTTACCCATGCTGTACAATGCCCAACCGCTCAGGCCAAAAATTACCAGTTCCGCTAAAAAGAGCCAGGGTTCGGAAAGCCTCAGCGAGGATTTAGGTGCCAGAAAAGTTCCCCAAACCACCGCGAAAAGGAGGGGGCTGCCCAATCCGAGCAGGAATTTCATCAGCGGCGTTTGACCTGTTTTGAACCCCCAAAAGCCCAAGATGATCAGAATACAAATTTCAAGCAGAAAACGAACAGATAGGTTAACCATTTTGAACAGTTCCATGAGGAGCCTCCAAAACTTTTGGATTTCTAATTTCCACCGAGAGGATTTGTAAATTTAAGTTGTGAATACGAAACAGCACCCCCAGCAGGGCAGCCTGATCGGGCAATTCGCCATCCAGAAGAGTATTGCCGTCCATTTCTTCCGTGAGGGAAAGTTCGGGTAACCACGAAGCAAGCCCGCGGTCTACTTTGCCTTGCAAGCGGATATGGTATGAGATGAGAGATCGTTCGTTGTTCATGACCTGAATCATACATGGAAAAATCACGATTGAAATCCTCCTATGGAGGTATATCCCGGGGGTAGGTGCAAATTCGAGAAGATACCTCCATAGGGGGATGCCGGTCTTGCTCTGATTTTGTATAGTTGACGGCAAGGAGTATAAATCATGAAAAAATTTACTTTGGTTTTATTGATGTTGGTACTGGTGCTTTCCGCTTGCAGCCTGAACCCCACCGCTACTCTGACGGGCTCCGGCAAGATGGTCAAGCAGTCATTCGATTTATCTGATTTCGATCAGATTCGTATTGGTACTTCAGGTGTGTTATACCTGCAACAGGGCGATGATTTCAGCCTGACGGTCGAGGCGGATGATAACATCCTGCCCGTGCTCGAAATCGGCGTGGAGCAAGGCGTGTTAACGGTACGCACCAAACCGGAAGTAAGCCGGCTTCAATTTGAAACACTCATCTACCGGGTGACATTACCGGCTTTGAGCCTGTTGGAAATATCCGGCTCGGCAGATGTCCGCGCAGAAGATTTCAGTGCCGACTCCCTCACCATCCGGATCAACGGGTCGGGCGATGTAACCTTTGCCCGTCTGGATGCCCAATCGCTTTCGGCGCGCTTGAGCGGATCGGGTGACCTGATTCTGCCCGATGTTTCGGCTACAAGCATCCTTGCCGAGGTCAACAACTCGGGTCAGATGGAAGCAGCCGGTGAAACCGAATCACTGACGGTGATGACCTCCGGCTCTGGTGAACTGCTGGCGGAAAAACTCATGGCAAAAGTCGTGGATATGGCGGTCAACGGGAGCGGTAATGCCACTGTTTGGGCGGTGGATCGGCTGGATGTGTCCATCAGCGGCAGCGGCAACGTGCAATACCTTGGTTCGCCGGAATTGACTGAGAAAATCAGTGGAGGCGGTGAGTTGATTGCGCTGGGTTCGCGGTAAATTTTTCCGGGATAAGATGAACCACTCACCCAATGGAGAGGTTCATCTTTATTAATACCAATTCACGATTTATTCAATGAGGAGTTGTCCACAATGATTCATCCACCTTTGAACAAAAGAAGAACCATCCGGAATCTGGTCTTATTTACCGTGGTTGTAATCTCAATCGGCTTTATCGGACGGGGTCTGGACGTGAGGATGGGAAATTCACCGTCGGAAAGTCTGGGCATGCTGTTATGGCTGGTTGTGCCGAGCGTTTTTTCTTTATTGCTGCGCGCCTTTGGCGGAGACGGCTGGAAGGATTTTGGCATCAGGCCCAATTTCAAAGGAAATGGGAAGTTTTATCTGGTTTCGCTTCTGGTCTATCCGGTGTTGACTTTGATTATCCTGCTCATTGGAAGTCTGGCAGGACTGATCACATTCCCTGATCTTTCGATGAACGCGCTGGGAATGATTGCCCAGGTGTTTCTGGTGGGTGCGCTTCCCCAATTCGTCAAGAACATTTTTGAAGAAACGGCCTGGCGCGGTTACCTGGCCCCCAAGGTGTATGCCCTTGGCCTGAATGACTTTGTGGGTCACGCGATGGTCGGTTTGATTTGGGGCGCCTGGCACATCCCTTACTACCTGTACTTTTTGGATCGTTCCATTCTGGAACAATTTACGACCCTGCCCGTGACGCTCTATATTCCCCTTGCTATTCTGGTGATGATTGCCTGGGGAATGGTGTATGGCGAACTGCGCTTGTTGACCAACTCGATCTGGCCAGCCGTCCTGATGCACATGGTGGAGGATGCCCTACTCATCCAACTGATCACCGATAATCGGGTGCAAATCGTTCGCGGAGCAGACTGGCTGGTTTCGCCCATGCACGGGCTGATTGGCATTGGGTTGTTTGTTGCCCTTGGGATCGGCTTGCGCCAGATCCGCAAGCGCAGGGAAGCCACGGCCTGAGATTATTCCAAATACAACGAGAGCGTGCAACTCAGTAAATCATGAAATAAGTCCCAGTTCGCGCGCTCTCGCTGCCGCTTTCACACGGTCATCCACCCCCAACTTGCCGTAAATGTGTTTGACATGCGTCTTGACCGTGCCCACTGAAAGGAAGAGCTTTTCTGCAATCTGCGGGTTCGACAAACCTGCAGCAAGCAACCTCAATACTTCAATCTCGCGCCCGGTCAACGGCTCAATAATGGATGATTGATCGGGGGGAAGGGACTTTCCAAATCCTGAAAGCAGGAGGGAAAGATAATCATCCTTTCGGGATTTCTGAAGATGAGAGAGAAGCGTTTTCATCTTTTCCCCCTCGTCCAGAAATAGGCGCACATAACCGCCCGCTCTACCAATTTCCAAAGCCCGCTCCAGAGATTGTAAAGCGAGTGATAAATTACCGGCTTCTTCCTCCATCAAGGCACGGAGGATGTGGATTTCCATCTCGTATTCGAGGTAACCTGCCTCGCGTGCCAGCCGAAGCTGCTCTTTCATTAAAAGGCGGACGGTTTCCCATGCTTTTTGGCGTAACAGAAAGCGTAGATACATCAGTGTTGCCAGCCGGTAAGGGAAGAACAAAGGCTGGCGTGGCGGCTGAAAGCCCCTTGCCCAGGCTTCGAAGGCCGGCCAATCTTCCAGCCGGTACAGCAAAGCAGCCCGGACGGCATTTGCCCAGTCAACGGCGTTGGTGATGCCACTGCGCTGTGCCAGCCTGACAAAATTTTCGGCGGCCTGTTGGGCGAGGTTTGGCCTGCCATCCACCAGTTCCAAGCGGGTGAGCAGGGCATATAAACGCATGCTGACATCCGGCAAATTGCCCAATTGCTCTTCCAGTTGATGGGTAAAACGGGCTTCTCGGCGTGCCCCTTCCAGATCGTTGATCTGATACAGCAGGGTTGCCTGATTGATGTGTGCCCAGCCGCGCACAAGGCTGGAACCACCGCGCCAAACGGTATCGAGCAATTCGCGATTAAGCGCGAGCGCCCGCCCCAGCTCTGCGCGCTCTGTCATCAATTGCACCCGTGCGCAGGCCGCAATCCAGGCCGTAACCCGGTCACCAGCCTGTTCACACAGGCGGATGGTCTCTGCGTAGGCCTGCTCGGCTTCGGGGAGGGGCCGGCCTGAGGCGTGGGTGGTAATCGCAATCTCCAGTTGGGCAAAACTGCGCCATAGGGAGTCGTTGGGCGCAAGTTGAGCGAGAGCCAGTTTTGCCAGCCGCAGAGATTCGGCAGCATTGTTTTGCGAAATTCGAAGCATGGTGCTCCTCACCACGTTCAAACGCCCCAGGGATGCCAGATCTCCCCGGCAATTTTGTTCGGCACGGTCGAGCATGGGTAAAACGCGATCCCGGCTGTAACCAAGCCAGATCCACGACCAACCCAAAAAGGCACTCAGCGAGGGGTGTTCTGCCAGCAGTGATTCGGGCAGGGATTCGACCCGCCGCATTAAAATCCTCGCTTCAGCCGTTCCCCAGGTTTCGCCAAGCGCACGTTCCACCAGGGCGGCAACATGCGCCAGTTCATCAGCTGCTATCCAGTGGCGGATGGCATCCAGCAGGTAATTGTTTTTCTCAAACCACTCCGCGGCGCGGCGGTGCAGGTCTTTCATCAGGGCGGGATGAGTTTGTTCGAGCTTGCGGCGCAGTAAATCTGCAAAGAGATGATGATAACGGTACCACCTTGCCTGCGAATCGAGCGGGATGATGAACAAATTGGCGCGTTCCAAATTTACCAGCATCGCTTCGGTATCATTTACCCCAAGAACGGTATTGCAAAGCGAGGTGTTGAAACGCTCGAGAATGGAAGTTTGCAATAAAAATTCACGCGTGGAGTCAGACTGACGCGAGAGGACTTCATCGGTCAGGTAATCGGCGATGTAACGATGACTGCCTGCAAACGCAGCAATGAGGTCGGCCGGGTTGGCGGCGTGTTGAAGTGAAAGCGCTGCCAGTTGTAATCCCGCTACCCAACCTTCGGTGCGGGCTTCCAGAGTCTGAACATCTTCCGCGCTCAAGGAGAGCCCCATAATTTGATTGAGAAACAAAGCGGCTTCCGCCTCGGTAAAGCGAAGGTCGTCGGCGCGGATCTCGGTCAACTGCCCGCGTACGCGCCAGCGCCCAAGCGGCAGGGGTGGATCGGCACGACTGATGAAGACCAGATGCAGATTAGGGGGGAGGTGGTCAATCAGGTAGGCAACCGCATCGTGAATGGATTGTTGGGTGATGTGATGGTAGTCATCCAGCACCAACACGATCTCTTTGCTGCGGGTTTGGGAGAGATCATTAATGAGCGCGGCTGCCAATTCGCGGGGGTTGGGCGAGAGTGTTTCGAGCAATGTTTCGAGGGATGGGACACAATCGGGCTGAACGGTTCGCAACGCTGCGGCGATATACCCAAAGAATCGGGCGGTATCATCATCATCCTCATCGAGTGAGTACCAGGCAACCTGCTCAGCCGGGGCTGTCTTCATCCATTCCGCCAGCAAGGTGCTTTTTCCAAAGCCGGGTGGTGCGCTGACAATGGTGACTTTGCCATGAATGCCGGCCTGCAAACGATCCAGCAAAGCTGAACGTTGCACGAGTTTACTCACCAGCGGTGGGTACAGTTTGGTGGCGAGGATTTTGAGAACCATTTTCAAAAAAGTATATCAAAAAATGCTGGGCGGAAATTTCTTTTTTTTTTGGGATAATTTCTACCATCGAATCATCCTGTCATTTTAACCACAACGAGACAAACCAGTGACCACAGGTAAATGGCCGCGCTTGCTTGCACTTAGCTGTTCTTTAGAATTTGTTTGAATGGCTTAACCCAAACAAATTTTATTCAAAAATCAGGAAACATCTTTCTTTTTTCAGGCATCCACCGGATCTCGTCTCTGGAAATTGGTGTTTTGGCACCCAGACTGGTGGCGGAAATGATCGGATTGGTACGAACAAGAGTGGATAATTGTGGGGTGTGGAAGTTTGCTTCTACAAAAACCCTTCACTCCTGTTCGGTGGGGTTGGGATGGTTTGTCTCTTTGGGGTAACGGGGTAATATCGTGTTCAGGATGACATCCAGGATGGCTCTTGTCTCGTGGGTGTTCAAGGGACGTGAGAGACCGACCTCCAAAACGTTTGTATCCGGCGAAAGGGTGGCCTCCGGTTTTTCGTCCGCCGAAATAATGACGACCGGCAGATTTGCAAAAGCCGGGTTTTGTCGCAGCGTTCTCAGCCAGTTCCACCCATGAATATCCGGTAATTCAAGATCAAGCAATATTGCATCAATAGGTTGCTCTTTTAAAAGGGTAAAGGCTTCTTCGCCACTTAGGGCGCTGAACAGGCGATAGGATGGCTCGGGGTTATTTAATTGAACCGAATGGATGGCTTTGGTGATGAATTGCACCATCGCCGGATCGTCATCCACAACCAGAATGGATTGGACTTGACTGCCTAAGGCCGAGATGGTCTCTGTGAGCGCATGACGAGAGATCGGTTTGAGGAGGTAAGAATGGATTGAACCGATTTGCGAATCGATGTCGGGAAGGTGAATGCGGATGACAGGCAATTCATACGGTAGGTCTTTGATGAATCCTGTTCCTGCCAGCGTGGAAACCAGAATAGCCCGCGGATAAAATTTTTCTACATATTCAACCAGTAAATCAAAATCCGATACGGCCTGAATGATATACTCATCCAGAATCTGGCGCATGGCCTGTTCTTGCCGTTGGTCAGGGGTCACAAATAGTAAAAATTTATTCTCTTCCATGGAGCGATAACTCTCCGTGGGGAGGATGACCGGCTGAATGGGTGGCATGGTGAGCGGGATCGTGAAGTAAAACCGGCTGCCTTCTCCCAACTGGCTCTCGACCCCCATTTTCCCCCCATGCAATTCTACAAACCGTTTGCTGATATATAAGCCTATTCCAGTACCTGACCGCCTGCGCCAGTTCTCTTCGCCAACCTGCCGGAACTCGTTGAAAATTTTGGGCAGGTCTTCTGCCGAAATTCCCACGCCGGTGTCAATGACATTGATCCGTAGCGAATCCTCTAATTTTTCCACCCGCAGTGTAACGCCACCCTGGTCGGTGAAGCGCAGAGCGTTATTGATCAAATTGATCAGCACCTGTCGGATGCGGGTGATATCTACAAATACAGCCGGCAGATCGGAGGGTATCTCAATCTTGATCCGCAGCCCTTTTTCTTTGAATGCGCTGGCTACCATTTCATGC
>NZ_JBRCOK010000012.1:0-9733 GCF_053501535.1 Bellilinea sp.
TCGGTTTTTGAAAGAAGCGGCAGTTAGCCGCAAAAAGGATATTGATTTTTCAGACCAAAATGGTTATCATAGCGCCATTGTGTTGAGCGGTTACCCCCCCTCGAAAAAAACTCGAATATTCGTCAAAAAACCTCCGCCATCGCGGCAGGTGTTAATTCATGATATGTTGAGGTCAAAGAGCGACTGACAGGAGGTGCCCAATGCCGATCAAGATTCCCAATGGGCTGCCCGCCCGAGAGATTCTGGCAAGCGAGAATATCTTTGTGATGGATGAGGAGCGCGCCGTCCATCAGGACATCCGCCCGCTTCGCATAGCCATTCTCAACCTGATGCCGACCAAAATTGCCACCGAAACGCAGCTGCTGCGCTTGCTGGGCAACACGGCTTTGCAGGTGGAAATTGCCTTCATGCGCACGGCTTCGCATCACAGCAAAAACACCCCCGAAGAGCATCTGCTGACCTTCTACCGCACCTTTGAGCAGATGCAAACCGAAAAGTACGACGGCTTTATCGTCACCGGCGCCCCGGTGGAGCATCTCCCGTTTGAAGAGGTGGATTACTGGAGCGAGCTGCAGGAAATCATCGAGTGGAGCAAGCACAATGTCTTTTCTACCTTCTTCATTTGTTGGGGGGCGCAGGCGGCGCTCTACCACCAGTACGGCATCCCCAAATATCCACTTCCTCAAAAGATGTTCGGGGTTTTTGAGCATACCTTCAACCGGCGCAACATTCCGCTGCTGCGCGGCTTTGACGATGTATTTTACGCGCCGCACTCCCGCCATACCGAAATCCGCCGCGAGGACATCCTTCAGGTGGACGAACTGGAAATCATCTCCGAATCGCCGCGCGCCGGGGTGTATATTGTTCTGCGGCGCGACGGCCGCCAAATTTTCGTCACCGGGCATTCCGAGTACGACCCGCTCACGTTGAAATACGAGTATGACCGCGATGTAGCGTTGGGGCTGCCCATTCAAATCCCCGAAAACTACTATCCCAACAATGACCCGACCTGTCCGCCGGTAGTGCGCTGGCGGGCTCATTCCAGCCTGCTGTTCGCCAACTGGCTGAATTACTACGTGTATCAGGAAACCCCATACAATTTAGACGAAATTCAATAGGAGGCTTTTATCATGACCGCTGACTCTGCTCAACGCTCGTTTGGCTTTACCACCCGTCAGGTTCACGCCGGCCAAACCCCCGACCCGGCCACCAACGCCCGCGCCGTACCGATTTATCAGACCACATCCTATGTATTTAAGGATACCGACCATGCCGCGCGCCTCTTTGCATTACAGGAATTCGGCAACATCTATACCCGCATCATGAACCCGACCAGCGATGTGTTTGAACAGCGCATGGCCAACCTGGAAGGTGGGGTGGGGGCGCTGGCGGCCAGTTCCGGCCATGCCGCGCAGATGATGGCGATTATGACTCTCTGCGGGCAGGGGGATCACATCGTTTCGGCTTCGACCCTGTACGGCGGAACGTACAATCAGTTTGCCTACACCCTGCGCAATTTGGGTATTGAAGTGACCTTTGTGGACCCTTCCGAGCCGGAGAATTTCCGCCGCGCCATTCGCGAAAACACCAAAATTCTCTACGGCGAAACACTCGGCAACCCGCTGATCAATGTGTTCCCGTTTGAAGAGGTTGCTGCCATTGCTAGAGAGTACGCTATTCCCTTGATGATTGACAATACCTTTGCTACCCCGTACCTCTGCCGCCCGTTGGAGTGGGGGGCAAATATTGTCGTCCATTCGACCACCAAGTTCATCGGCGGTCACGGCACCAGCATCGGCGGGATGATTGTGGACGGCGGCAATTTTCAGTGGGCGGGCAACCCGCGTTTCCCCAACTTCAACAACCCCGATCCGAGCTACCACGGGCTGGTTTATGCCGATTTGGGCGAGCCGGCTTTCATTCTCAAGGCGCGGGTGCAAATTTTGCGGGATGTGGGCGCCTGCCAGTCGCCGTTTAATTCCTGGCTGTTCCTGCAAGGACTGGAAACGCTCAGCCTGCGCATGGAGCGGCATGTCTCGAATGCGCAAAAGACAGCCGAGTTTCTTTTAGGTCACCCCAAAGTGGCATGGGTTTCTTACCCCGGTCTGCCCAATCACGCCGACCACGAACGGGCGAAGAAATACCTGCCCAAAGGGGCCGGCGCCATCCTCGGTTTTGGCGTGCAGGGCGGGGTGGAAGCCGGGCGGAGATTCATCAACAACCTGAAGTTGTTCAGCCATCTGGCCAACGTGGGGGATGCCAAAAGTCTGGCGATTCACCCCGCCAGCACCACCCACAGCCAGTTGAGCGAAGAAGAGCAGCGCAGCGCGGGCGTAACCCCGGATTTCATCCGATTGAGCATCGGCATAGAGGATATCGAGGACATCCTTTGGGATTTGGATCAGGCGTTGAACGCAGCGTAAGATTTCAGGTCAGTGCAGCGCGACTTGTGCGGAAAACTGCTCCCCCGCCGGAAAGCAGGGGAGCGTGTTTTCCGGTGGTTGTTGCGGCTGTGCCTTCTTCTCGAAAGGCGAACCGAATCAGGGTGCATCTCCGGCGCAGCAGACACATCCATAAAATGGTGAGATTGAAGAGCAAGGAACTCAGGATATCCATAAAAAACACCGTATTCAAACTGTATTTTGCACTTAAAAACTGTAGGATGGGAAGAGGGGCTGTGAAAGAGCCAGCTGCAAACCTTAACCAGTTCTTAAACAGTGTGGGGCCGGCCGGTTGATAGAATGAATATGGGTGCAAAAACGCCGTAATGATCGGATTGGTTCAAAGGACATACCGGCATTTGTTCGGATTTAGACCGTTTAGGTTAAATTCTTTCCTTTTTCTTTGTGCCGTCTTCGGTCGAGGGAGGGGGAGCTGTTTCAATGTCCGGTGGGTTTGGTATGGATCACAAACTTGTTAGAAGCAATGTCCGGCCCAAAATTTGAGGAAAAAATTTGGGTAAATTGGATTGAAATTGGTTGATAAAAAGATTAAAATTACCTCAAGAATATACTTTTTGTTGCACCCGATGGCAGGAGATCATCATGAATTCAAAAATCCTACATTTTGCATTGATTTTTCTTGTGTTGCTCGGCGGGTGCAACTTACCTCAGCCAGTTCAACCTACCTCAACCACTTCAACCTCCCCAGTTTCCCAAACACTTTCGTCCCTGACAGAAAACCCGGCTACCCCGCAAGAAGTCATTGACTTGCGTATGGCATCTATCCTCAGCCCGCTCAACGGCGAAACCTATCCTTTGCTGGCTGCCCTGCCGGTAGTGACCGTTGTGGTCAGCAATTCGCCGGTAATTACGCAAGAATTGTTGGTCAACGGTGAGGTAGCCGTGACCCAGCGCGGCGAGGAAGTATCCCCGCAGCTGGATTGGGCGGCCATCTCCCCCGGCACAAAACAGTTGCAGGTGCGCGCCCAAACCGAAGATGGGCAGGTGTTCTTTTCCGAAACGGTTGAAGTGGTCATTTCGCCCCAACCTGTCGGTTTTGACCTGCTGCACACAACCGCTGCCGGTGAGACGCTCAACAGTCTGGCAGCTCAATTTGGGCGTGCGCCGTCCGAAATTCTCGCCAGCAATCCCGGTTTATCGGCCGCGCCGGACGATCCCCTGCCGGCTGATCTCCTGCTGCGCATTCCCTTCCGCCCGATTCTCCCGCCGGGCTTTCTGACCGAAACCGCAGCAGAAAACCCAGCTCCATCATCCGTCCCCGCGCTGCCGCCTTTTTCTCCGGCGAAACCTCCTTGGGTAGATTTGAAATCTCCGCCCGTTTTTGAAAAGGTTTATTACTATCTTTCGCTCAACGGCGGGCCGTGGAATCGAGTGCCGCGCGAAGGGCAATTTCTCACCCCATCAACGGGGTACTTCAATTTGGAAGAAGCCCTGAAGGGCTTGGTCGCCGCGCCTTCTGAAGGGACGCTGCGCGTTGAAGTGGATGCCTGGGGCTGGAGCGGCGGCGCTTTAATCTACATCGGGCGTTTTGAAAGAATTCTCACCGCGCAGGCTGGCGGCGAGCCGTGGGTAATCCTGCCGGGTGAATTGAAAATCTGCGACCTGTCTGCCCCCACTTGCCGGCAAGGCTTGGGAGAATTCAGGGAAGCGGCCAGCGATTTTGACGCAGTTACCCGCGAGCTGCAATGGGTGCCCCCGTCCGGCGCAAGCGGCGGCATCTGGCAGGTTTCGCGCTTCCCGTACGGCGAGGTCTGCACGCCGCAACCGGGCGGTGTGTTCCAGTCGGGAAGCGTGAGCGTCAATTCCTCCTCGAATATTATTTTTGAAGTATCCTTTCCCGCACCGGGCAGTGACCTTTACAGCATACCCATTCCGCAGCCGGGCGGGGGAGTGAACTACCTTCCCAGCGCCTCGTTTCCGCAGACCTATTATGTTCGCGTCCTGCCTGTGTTTAATGAAAACGTGAAGTGTGTTCCTTCCAACACCGTTACCATGACCCTTGGGGGAGAACGGCCTGAAATCACGGTTCAAACGCCCACCCCGCAGCCTGCCGCCCCCGTCCCGCCGGAATTGTTCGATGTTCAGATTGTGGATTTCAATCCGATTCAATTTCCGGATTATCAATATCAGTATTGTGTGCAAATCGTCGAAAACCCATTCTTTGAGAAAAAAGCCGAGGTGGTGGATAGCTGGCTGAGCGGTCCCTATGTGGTCGCTGGGCAGATTATGATGCTCAAAGACATTCCGCCCGGCTCCATCCTTTGTCCGCAACCGTATGTTTATCAGGAACCGTCTTTTCTTGAAAAAGCCGGTCAGTTCCTGAAAGATGCCCTCAATACCATTTCTCAAGTCTATGAAGTTCTCAAGGGTTTGGCGGTAAAGTTACTGGTCAAAGCCATTCCTTACTGTTATGCCGGCGAATTTATTGAGGCGTATAAAAGCGAAATTGATGCGGTTTGTAACACCGCCGCCGAAGTGATTGTTCAGGCCGCTATGACCTACGTGGGGCTGCCGCCGAGCATACCCAACTATGAGCAGCTCAAGGATACCGCCAAGGGCAAAATTACCGAACTGGCTGTTCAGCAGCTGGAAGAACAAACCGGACTGCCGTGTATTGAGATTTGCGAAGATTTTATCCGGGATCGAGTAGATGAAGTTTGGGCAGCAGGAGAAGGACTGCTCAGCAGCCAGCAACAGGGTTGTGTTGGCGCACAAGAAGCCCACAGCCGCGGCTTTGAACCGCTCTGTCTGCCCGGCATTGTCAAGACTGCGCCGGTGCCGGAGTCGCTGTACCTGCCGGCCACGGTGCAGGTGCGCGTCACGCGCCGCGCGGATGTTCCCGATTCAGCGCTGCCCAACGGACTTTTATTCAATACCACTTGCCGATTGAACATTTCTACCCCCTATGCCAAAAACGACGCCTACACCGGGCAGAGTATCTTTGTCGGAAAAGACTACTACACCAACCAGCTGGTGTACTGGCAGGGTGAGACGCTGACCGCCGAGTATCTCTTCAAAAACGATGGGATCGGACTGGATTTTAACGAATTTACGCCAGGCAGCTCACAGGATTTCTACTTTGCGCTCGAACCCAACGTTTCAAAATTACCGCCTCTAGGGAATGCCGGCAAATTCTGGCTGCCGGGCCGTCTCAAAATCTATCAAGATTACCTGCAGAATAACTATGGCTCGGCTTACTGGGTTGCCAACGATGACTGGATGTATTACTACCTCGGTGCGCAGTTAACCGTCGAGGCGAACGCCTTTTGTATAACCAAACCCAACAGCAAACAAAACCTGGCGCCTTCCTACAGTTCAGTGAAAGATACGTGGGTGGAGCAGATTTCTGCGGAAAAGTGAGTCTGCTATGAAACGAAACTTTTTGCCGATCCTTCTACTTGCCGTACTGATTTCTGCCTGCGGCGGCCGCTTGCCCGCTTCACCCACACCAACCGCTCCTGCCGTGAGCCAGTTTCCGCAGGCGTGGATCGACTCCCCGCTGAACGGCAGCACACTGCCCCTCGGCGAAGTGGAGATCATTTCTCACGCTGCCAGTTTGGCGGGAATTGCACAGGTGGAATTGAGCGTGAACGATGTTGTAATCCGCACGGATGCCAACCCTTCCCCAAGCGAAACGCTCAACCTGGTGCGCCAGATCTGGCTGCCCGGCGATCAGGGAAATTATCAAATCAGCGTGCGCGCCAAAAATACGCTCGGCGAATGGAGCGCGCCTTCCAAAATCAATGTGATCATCCAGGGCGTTCCTACCCAAATTCCCACCGTCACCTTACCTTTGACCCCTACCCCAACTTCCTCCGCGACGGCTACCGTTACTCCCAGTGAGACGCCTTCTCCGACCCCAACGGCTTCTCCCGCCGGTCCGCCGGTGATTGTGCTGGTCAGAAATTCTTTCTGCCGGTTAGGGCCGGGGCAGGATTACCGCGAAATCACCGCCCTGGCAGCCGGGGATACTGCTGAAGTGCTGGGCATCAGCCAGGACCGCTTCTGGCTGTTTGTGCTCTGGCCGAAGTTCAATGTGCGCTGCTGGATTGCGGCTTATGCCGCTCCGCCAGACGTGGACTTGAGCGGTGTTCCCGTCCGGGCGGCGCCGCCCACTCCTACGCCTACCGGAGCAGTGGAAGCAACTGCGATTCCTTCAACACCCGCGCCGACCATACCCCTGCCTACCAACACAGTGCCGCCGACAGAAACACCCTATAAACCCTAAGAATCGGCCGGGCAGCTGCGGCTTTGGGTGGATTTCCGGCCCTGCCGGCATCGTTCGGTGGTGAAGAGGCGGGTGAACCGCACGCGTCCGGGCGGTTGTATTTGCCCGCCCGGCGGGCGCCTTGTCCCGCCGTTGGTTGGGGGTGTAAATGTCTTGAAGCGGTGTTCGATGCGCTGCTCAAACGGCTGGACGATTTAGCCGAACGGGTATCAGCGCGCTTAGGATGAGCGGGTGCGGCTGCGTCAGCTGGCGCGGCAGGTGCAGCTGGTGGAAAATCACACCGAGTGGGTGGAACTGTCCAGCTCGTCCAGCCGCAGCGGGCGGGAAACGTGGATCAGCGGGCTGGTTGGGCGGGCTGTGTATCAGGCGCCGGTCGAGGTCTGGCAGGCGTTGGGGGAGTGGCTGGCCTGGGCTGAAATCGTTCAGGTCGGCAAGGACACGGTCAAGGGCAACGGCGTGGTGCGGGTAGGCGGCTTTGCCGTTGGCGGATAAGGCGCCGCTCAACACAAAGGCGCAAAGACGCAGAGAACAGCAAGAAACCTCTCCTGGCGGAAAATCTCTGATGGAAGAATTGATCCCGGATGGGTGTCAGCTTACAAAGGTGTAAAGGCTGGCCAGCTGGGGTCTCGATATAATTTCTTAAGAGGAAACGGTCTTTTTTTGGTATTATGGAGGCATCAGGATGAAGAAATTCTTCTCTATCTTTTTTGTGCTGATTTGTATCGGGCTGGTTTTGTCCTTAACTTTTTACCCGTTGACGGGGAAAGTGATTGCGTCAGGCGAAACTCCGCCGTCTTACCCGATGGGGCCAGATCTGGAGCAGTTCCCGGCCGGTTATAACCCTTTAACCGGGCTGCCGGTGTCTGATCCGTCCTGGCTGGAGCTGCCGGCCGTGCTGGTATCTTTGGCTCACTTCCCCCCTACCGTCCGCCCGCAGACCGGCCTTTCGGTTGCTCCGCAGGTGTATGAAATCTACATCACCGAGGGGATGACCCGCTTTCTGACCGTCTTTTACGGCGAAGCGCCCCAATTGCTGCCCACTCCGGCCGGGCTGACCCCGCGCGCCGAACCGCTGCGTCTCAACGGCGCTGCTTTGGGAGGCCGCGTTTGGTGGGACCGCAATGCCGATGGCGCTCAACAGCCCGATGAACCCGGGCTGGGCGGCATCGAGCTGCAGCTGGTGGAGTTGGGCGGCAGTGTTATCCGCACGGTTTTGACAGATGGCAACGGCTACTACGCTTTCTCGCCGCGAATCGGTAAATTGTATGCCGTGCGGTTGCAAATCCCCGAGGGTTTTCGTCTGACCTCCGGCGGCGCGGAAGTACCTGTTCAGGACGGCAGCGCACACAACGTGGCGCAAACCAGGGTGTTTACCTTCCGCCAAACCGATCTGAATCTCGATTTTGGTCTGGAATGGAATCAGATGACGAACGGGTCGGGAGAAAACCAAAACCAGAGCAACGCCATTGTGGGAATTGAACAGCCGCAAGATGCGGGATTGGCCGGCGTGCGCTCCGGGCGCGAGGCCTATGTGCCGATTGCAGCTGCTTTTCCCAACGGCTGTCTGGTTGCGGCAAGTAAATCGGCGGAAGTCAACCTGCGCATCTGCCGCAATGTGTTCGGCAGCAACCCGCAGGACATCAACAGCGCCGGCCTGTCGGTGACTCAGCTGCGCCGGCTGGCGGAAGCCAACCGCAACCCCAGCGCGCCGCCCAACTATTCGGGCAATGTGTTTGACCCGCAGCCGCCTGCCGGGGGTCAACCCGCCGATCAGGTGAATGTGTTTTACGCCTATCTGAATCAGGCGCGCTGGGTGTACGATCCGGTTGCGGGGGCTTACTGGCGCTATCAGGATTACGGCGACGAAAGCCGGGTTGGGCAGTTCGTTCCGGCAACCGACCGACTGACCAACCGGCCTGTGCTTTTTGAAAATGTGGTTGTCCTGTTTGTCGAACATACCGCCCGCACGCCGACCATCATTGACCTGAACATGCAGCCCGGTACAAAAGGCAAAGCCGTTGTCTTCCGCAACGGGCAGGTTTATACCAATGTTTATTGGAGCATGGTGGGCGAAGACTATGAGAAAACCACCGGTTTAGCGCGGCCGGTGCGCCTGCGCTATGCCGACGGCCGGCCTTTCCCGCTGGCTCCGGGTCAAACCTGGCTGCATATTGCCACCACTAATTCGACGGTTTACGAGGAAACTGGTCAGCCGGGGGTGTGGAAGTTCCGCTTCTATCCGCCCAAGGGAGCAAAATAGAGGTTAAAATACGATCAGAAAGTCCAAATCATTAGGGCGGGCTTGATTTGCTGATCAATCCGCCCTGACGGCGTCTGAATGGACATGCTTTCATTAGCACTATTTTTTTTCGTGCTTTTTTTGACAATGTGCACGAAAAAACGGCGTGTTGATTAAAGATTTCTTGAGCTGTGTACTTAGTTGTGTAATTTAGCAGTGAGATATTGAGGCATGGAGACAAAAAATGTTGCCCGAATACCTTAACAAAGCAATGCAACTGGCAAAATATGCATTATTACCGGACGGAACTTATTACGGAGCGATTCCGGGTTTTAGCGGCGTTTGGGCAAATGCGAATACGCTGGAGGAATGCCGCGAGGAACTGCAAAGTGTTTTGGAAGATTGGCTTGTGCTGGGTCTGCAGCTGGGGCATCCTCTGCCCGAAGTGGAAGGTATGCGTTTAGAGTCGGATGACGACTGATCCGTAATCTTCATGCTGGACGGGGGAGGATGCAGCCGAAAATATCCATCAGGCTGGAGATCGGCGACTTCCCAATAGATGCGTTTAATTTAATGGTCAGAGGAGTGCAGAGATCTGTTGCTGAAAATCCATTCGGGGATCGAGCTTGAGAATGAGCAGAGTCGGTTTTTGAAAGAAGCGGCAGTTAGCCGCAATAAGGATATTGATTTTTCAGACCAAAATGGTTATCATAGCGCCATTGTGTTGAGCGGTTAACCCCCCTCGAAAAAAACTCGAATATTCGTCAAAAAACCTCCGCCATCGCGGCAGGTGTTAATTCATGA
>NZ_JBRCOK010000013.1:0-5365 GCF_053501535.1 Bellilinea sp.
GGTCGAGTTTACTGGGATGGTATACAGCTTGATAATCTGATTCGTAATCCTTCGGCTGAAAAGAGCTGGTATCCTTTTCGGGACCCAATTCAAAATTTGCTAACCAAAACTTTTCGCTTGAGATCCTCTGATTTGTTAGCAATATTGGATACTTCAACAAGCTTTCCCTATTTTAGAGATGCAGCAGTTTATCTGTATCGCACTTTTTGGGGGCGGTTCAATTGGGGAACACTGCCATTGGCAGGGAATAAACCCTATAGAGTTTTCATTGTCCCTACAATTTTGGCCTTGGTAGGCAATGTGGTTGCTCTGTTTCGTTTTCGAAGTCGGATGAATTGGAGTGTAGTCTTGTTTTTCGTTTTGATGCTGATCGCAGGCTTATGTTATACGCTACTTCGCTTTGCGGGGGATTGGCACGCTTATTATCTGCTTTTACCTCAGGCAAGATACTTTTTCCCATCTGTATATGCAGCAGGATTTTTTCTGTGTACAGGCTGGTACACTGTGCTTATAGAATTGTTGGGTCTGACAAACAAAACTGTCAGGAAAAATCATTTGGTGATTGAATTTGTTATAGTTTTTGTTGTTTATAATAGCTGGGCCTGGTACACGATATGGAATTACTGGTACCGTTGATGTGGTTCTAAGGAGGATAGCGTAATGTTAAGATCAAGATATTTGACCTTGATGCTGGTAATTACACTAATATTGACGACTTGTTCAGCAACCATCGGTCAAGATATTGTTCCACAATCACCTACACCTACCGTCTTTTTGCCTTTTGTGGCTAATAAGTATCCCAATCCGACCATCTTCGGGGTAGATGGAAATACAAACCTTGGTCAGATTAAAAGCGCAAATGTCGAAATACTTAGACTAAATGCCCAGTTGTGGTGGTCCGAAGTTGAACAAACCAAAGGACAATATGATTGGCAAAAAGCAGAAAGGGTCGAAGCCTATTTGAAAGATGCAGCTGCAAATGGTCTGGATGTCATCTTGTTAGTTCAAACTTCCCCGGAGTGGGCACGAAAATATCCAAAATCTTTGTGTGGGCCGATAAAAGAGGAGGAATTTGCTTCGTTTGGAAATTTTCTTTATGAAGCGGTTCGCCGATACAGCCAGCCGCCGTTTAATGTAAATTATTACCAGATCTGGAATGAACCGGATGGATTTGTAAGAGAAGAAGAATGGGGAAATGTATTTGGCTGTTGGGCTGACCCGCAGGAAGATTATCAGGGAAACTACTATGGAAGAATGTTGAACGTAGTCTATCCCAGGATAAAAAGTGCTAATCCGAATGCGCAGGTTGCCATTGGTTCCCTGATGTTGATATGTGACCCGCAGGAAGAAAACCCAACAGATTATTGTGCAGATGAAGGGTTAAGAAAGTCCGCAAATTTCTTTGAAGGAATTCTACGGGAAGCTAAAAATTCCTTTGATCTGGTGATGTTTAATTCCGGTCCTTCCTATTTGCCTGGGCAAAACCCTGTTTGGACTGAGAAAAATAACTGGCGCTGGAAAGTGGAACGAGGGGGACTGGTTGATGGAAAAATTAATTATCTCCGTGAGTTAATGGCAAGATATGGGGTTAATAAACCCATTATTCATTCAGAAGCCTATTACCTGGACCGCCCAGATGACGTGGAGAATTTCAATCAATTTGAGGAACATAAAGCGGACTATCTGGTTTGGGTATATGCCAATGGATGGTCTCAACAGTTGCGAGCAGTGACATGGTACTCAATTGAAGGATGGAAAGGATCTGAATTAATCCGTTCGGATGGGACCGAGACAAAAGCTTTCCAGGCCCTAAAAACCATGACTGGTTTCCTGAAATCTGCTGAACTGCTCTCTCGTGAAGATAACATTGGATTTGTAAAATTTATATTTCGGAATGGTGGCAAAACAATCTGGCTTATGATTCCAACAGGTCAGGAATATGGTAAAACTTATACCATAGGTAAGCCAAGCAATTTGGAAAAAGTAGTGAATCTTTTTGGCGAGGAACAAGTGGTAAGCGGCTCGACAATATCATTTACCCGCCCAGCATACATCTTCCTAAGCCCCTGATTCTCATTCTCTTTGAAAATAAAGCGCTGTCATCAGGTCTTAATCAGCCAAGTGTCAGCGCTTTTTTTGATATACTTTACTCATGAATATCCTAAAACAAATTCTTGATTGGTTGCACAGGTTATTTTCGTTATCTCCTTCTCCTCTTCCACCACAACCGCAAGGTCAACCCCCACAGCCGATTACCCGCAAGGTGATGATGATCGTCTTCGATCCGTTTGTGCCTGAAGGCGGTACTCAGCGATTGAGTCAGTACTTGAACTGGTCGGATGCAGACGCGCTGGCAAATCAATATATCCAAGACCTGCACACCTGCTCGCATGGTTACCTGACGTATCAAATTGTCGAAAAAATGAGTGTGAATGGATTCCCGCTCAAAAAAGATGGCTTTGTGTATTCGGTGAGTAAGTACTTGCAGGCCTGGCAAAATCAGACCGGTTTCCATCAGCCGGACCTGGCGGATTATGCCAGAATACTCAGCGATTTTAACATCGTTCAAAAAATCAACAGCGGTATCGTAGATGAAGTCTGGTTGTTTGGGATGCCCTATGCCGGTTTTTACGAATCGGTGATGGTGGGAACAGGCGCGTTCTTTGTCAATGCGCCGCCGCTCGCCGCTGCCGGCGTTCAGCGCTCGTTTATCATCATGGGGTTCAATTACCAGCGCGGGGTGGGAGAAATGCTGGAAGCGTTTGGCCATCGGGCCGAGTTTGTGCTGGGGCGTGTATTCCGCAACCTGAGCGGTAATGCGAATTTGTGGGAACGCTTTACCCGCTACGATAAACTCCACCCCGGTCAGGCGGAGTGCGGTACGGTTCACTTCGCGCCGAATTCTCAGATGGATTATGACTGGGGCAACACCACTTTCGTCCCCAGCCGCTGCCGAAACTGGCTCAAATTTCCCGATCTTTCCGATCTGCCGGTGATGGTCAACTGTGCCGAATGGGGCAACGGCGAGATCCGTCAACATCATATCTGGTGGTTGAGATTGTTTCCGCACCTGACCGGTCAATCCAATGGCATTTCATGGAACTGGTGGGAGTATCTTGCTGATCCGGGGCGGGTGCAGTAAGCAAAATCAAAAAACTTCTGGGAGCAGCCATGACAAACCGTTTGGATGAATTTCAGGCGTATCGCCAGCGCATGAACGAGCGTATTTTGGGTATCGATCATCTTGGCATAAAACGCTTTTTCAACCTGGACACTTCCGCGTATCATGATGGTGCGCTGGACGGCAAGACCAAAGAATTGCTCGGGCTGGTGGCTTCGATGGTGCTGCGCTGTAACGATTGTATTGACTACCATATCCTTCAGTGTGTGAAGGCCGGCTGGAAGGACGAAGAACTCTACGATGCCTTCAATGTTGCCTTGATTGTCGGCGGGAGTATTGTCATACCACACCTTCGGCATGCCGTCGATACGCTCGACCTGGCGCGGCAGCAGAAGCCTTCCGCATGATCGCAAAATTACGGTTTTGGTGTACCGACTATCTTTTCCTTTGATAACCAGGCTTTGATTAAGCTAAAACCCAGTTTACCTGCCATTGCCAGATACATTAGCCAATTGATCAAAAAGAAGTATTCCCTGGCAAGATGTTTACGGTAATATAAAAAATAGCTACGATGCCATTCCATTATGGCTCGATATGGTTCGGTTCGTGAGCCACCTTGACCGCCAAAATGGGTGACTTCTGCAAAGGGATAGTAGTAAATCTTCCAGCCAGCCTGTCGAGCGCGGTAACAGTAATCGGCATCTTCCTGATAGGCAAAAAAATTTTCGTCCAGATATCCAATTTGCTCAATGACGGCGCGGCGAATGAACATGCACGATCCAGAAACAGCCTCTACTTCTGCAATTTGATTTTCCGGTAAATAAGTCATTAAATAGCCGGCAAAAGTGCGACTGGTGGGAAACAGGCGAGATAAACCGCTGAAATAAGTAATTGTGTCCCATGGACGGGCAGCGCTGCGGCGGCATTGCAGTTGCAAACTGCCATCCCGATTGAGGACTTTAGGACTGCAGATACCGATTGAAGGATTGGCCTCCATGAATTGATACAGTTTATCAAAAGCAAATGGATGAGGTAACGTATCTGGATTGAGCTGAATCAAGTATTTTCCTGTGGCTGCCCGCATGGCCTGATTCATCGGCCTGCTGTAACCGAGGTTTTGATTATTTGTGATTAATTTGATTGTGGCAAAGTCTTCTCGAACCATTTGAGCGGAGCCGTCGGTTGAGCTATTATCTACTACGATCACTTCCGAACTTAAATTTTGAGCTGCTTGAGGTATGCTGCGGAGGCAATTACGCAAATACTCTCTGGCATTCAGATTGACAATACAAATTGAAATATCTGGATGGTTCATATAAAACACTATCGAAAGGGGATAACAGGAGAAATCATTCTTCTGAAGAATATCCAAATTTCTTCAAGTAAAGTATTGACTCCTCTCGATCTTAAAGTGTACAAGCCTCTTTCTAGCAAAGTGGGGTGTTTTTCAAAGGATATTGGGACAACCAAATTCGCGAAATGATGATTATGGTCTGTTTGAGCGAAGATTTCACCGGATATGGGATTAATGTTCGGATTAAAATGTTGGATGCACTCATTCAGAATGGTGACTATCTCGGAAGCCCGTTTCCATGGAGAATAATTTTCGAGCACATGATCCCGAGCCTTTTGTCCGATTTCTATCCGTAGTTTTGAATTTTCAATCAAAATTCGTAGAAACTGTTCCCAATCTTTTGAATCACAGGCAAGGTAACCATTGTTACCTGAATTAATGGCAAATTGAAATGCCTGTGTAGGGCTGGCAATGGTAGGGATACCTAATAAACCAGCCTCCATATACTTAATTTCACTTTTCGATAGTGAAAATGGATTATCTAAGCGCAAAGGAGCAAGATTGATTGAAAATGTGGAAAGAACCTGGGGAAGCATTCTCCAAGGGACAAAAGGTGTGCGGTGAACACGTTCCGCTGCATTTTCCCAAGAGTACTCTTTGTTTAGATGGCCTGCCAAATTCAAATGCAGATGAGGATACTCAACTAATAATTTTTTGAGCACTGGTTGAATCATGGCAAAGTCTTTGTCGTGGGTGGGTGTACCACTGGCATAACCAAGGATCACACGATCGCCTGCCAATTGGCTTTTTCTTTGAACAGATTGAGCAATGGACATCATTTCTAAACTAAAGCCATTCCGATGTACCCATACTGGCTTTTGTAATTGCTTTGCCTGTTCAGCGAGGAAGTCCGTTGAAGCAAGAATGGCATCACAATGGCGTAATGTAAT
>NZ_JBRCOK010000014.1:0-21074 GCF_053501535.1 Bellilinea sp.
GGTCAAGGAAGTGATTCTGGCGACCAATCCCAGCATGGAAGGGGACGCTACTGCGCTGTACATTCAGCAGCAACTGGCAAAAAGTGGCGTGCGCATCACCCGTCTGGCGCGCGGTTTGCCGGTAGGGGGCGATCTGGAATACGCCGATCAGAACACCTTGCTGCGCGCTTTGGCGGGCCGACAGGAACTGGGTTCCTGAGAGGGTCTGCAATCCAACCCCTGAGGGGGATACATTTTCATTTTGAATTAATACTAATAGGATAAACTTTATACTATTCAATTCGACCCATACGGACAATTTGGTCCTCCAAAAAGGAGAATGAATAATGAAGATATCTGTATCCCTCATGTTCGTGCTGCTCATGCTGATGGTCGCATCTGCCTGTGCGCCGAATGCCGCAGTGGTGCCAACCCCCACCCTGGAAAGCAGCTCCCCAACGCCCTTGCCCACCATGCCGGCTACCCCTGAGCCGACGGTGGAACTCACCGAGCCTCAAGTAACCGAAACAGCCGTAAGTGAAACAGGCAATGGCGAGCAGAACCAAACCGTCATTTACAAAATTGTACCGGGTGAATCCCGTGTAACCTACGAGGTTGGTGAAACTTTTATCAACCAAAATAACCGCTTTGCAGTGGCAGTGGGCGTAACCACCGAAGTGCGTGGCGAGGTGTACGCCAATCTCTCCAACCCGCCGGAAAGCAGCATCGGTGTGATTGAGGTGGATATCAGCCAGTTTAAGTCCGACTCGTCCCGCCGGGATGGGGTGATTCGTAATCAATGGCTGGAATCGGCGCGCTACCCGATTGCCCGTTTCGAGCCGCTGCGGGTGGAGGGGTTGCCCCAGGCATACAGTGAGGCGACGCCATACGCCTTTCGGGTGATTGGCAACCTGACCGTCAAGGATGTAACCCGCGAGGTGGCCTTTGACATCACCGCTCAATTGAGCGGCGACACCCTGACCGGTACAGCGACCACCACCCTTTTAATGAGTGATTTTGGGGTTGGCCCAATTTCGATTTTGGGTGTGCTGAATACTGAGGATGAGGTAAAACTAACCTTCGATTTTATTGCCCGCCCTTAAGGCATACTGGCAGGTCTTAAGTAAAACGGGATGGAAGGCCACGCTTCCATCCCGTTTTTGATGGGCAGGTTTGTGCCGCTTACGGCTATAATCAAATCAGTTCACCTGACGGAGGAGAAAACGATGGACAAATACCGCGTTAAACCGGAACAGAAGATTCGATTGAAGGATTGGGATGCGGATGAAACTGACTCGTTCGATGGCGGCAAAGATGAAGGCAGAGAACGGCTGCAGGAACTGAACCGCGAGCTGGAAACTTTGCAGGAACTGTTATACGCCGAACACAAACACAAGGTGCTGATTGTGCTGCAAGGGATGGATACCAGCGGCAAGGACGGCGTCATCCGCCACGTGTTCGATGGAGTCAATCCCCAGGGGGTGCGGGTTGCCAATTTTAAGGTGCCAACGCCGGAGGAATTGGACCATGATTATCTCTGGCGGGTACACCGACAGACGCCCGCCAAGGGTGAGATTGTCATCTTCAATCGCAGCCATTATGAGGATGTGCTGGTCGTCAGGGTGCACGGGCTGGTGCCGGAAGATGTCTGGAAACGCCGCTACGCCCATATCAACGATTTTGAACGTTTGCTGGCCGATGAAGGTACGCTGATTCTCAAGTTCTTCCTGCACATTGATATGGACGAACAGAAAAAACGTCTGCAGGCGCGTCTGGATGACCCGACCAAACACTGGAAGTTCAATGTGGGCGACTTGAAAGAACGCGCTCGCTGGGCGGAATATATGCAGGCTTATGAGGATGTGCTGAACAAAACCAGCACCGACTACGCGCCCTGGTACATTGTGCCTTCCAACAAGAAGTGGTACCGCAATCTGGTGATTGCCAGTGTGCTGGTTGATGCGCTCAAGGGGCTGAATATGCGGTATCCCGCTCCTCAAGAAGATTTGAGCAAGGTTGTGATCGAATAAGAACCTGGCGGCGAGGGGATACATCGGTGTTATATTTAGTTTCTACGCCAATTGGAAATTTGGGAGATATCAGCCAGCGTGCGCTGGATACCCTGAATCAGGTGGATTACGTGGTCAGTGAGGATACCCGCAAGACGGGCATGCTGCTCAAACATTTCGGCATTTCCAAGCGACAGATATCCTTCCGCGAAGATAACGAAGAACGTGCCCTGCCCCGCCTGCTGGATTTATTGAAAGAAGGGTATTCGCTGGCGTTGGTGACGGATGCCGGTACACCGGCAATTTCTGACCCGGGTTATCTCCTGGTGCGCCGGGTGATTGAAGCCGGCCTTCCGCTGACGGTCATACCCGGACCAACCGCGCTGATCGCCGCGCTGGTGCTTTCCGGTCTACCGGTGCACAGCTTTACTTTTCGCGGCTTTCCGCCGCGAAAGAGCGGGGCGCGTCGGCGTTTTCTGGCAGTGGATCAGGACAGCCCGCATACGCTGATTTTTTATGAAAGTCCCTACCGTCTGCAAGCCTTTTTAGCGGATGCTTTGCAGGTGTTCGGTAACCGCCCGGCAGCCGTTGCTAATGATCTGACCAAGATGTTTGAAACGGTTTACCGCGGTACGCTGGCTGACCTGATTGAGGTGTTCAAGAAAGAGCCAATCCGCGGTGAGTATGTGGTGGTGATTGCCGGTAAATTCACCGGACCGCAAACGGCGTGAAGCGGGTGTGGGTGTCGAAATAGTCTTCGTTCTCAGCGCGCTTGAGGGCATTGACGATCTGATAGGTCAAGGGCGTCATAATCGCTTCAATGCCGACCTTGAAGATGTAGTTGGTGAAGGTCAAGGTGGCAAACAATTCCCACGGGAAGACCCCCGCCAGCGTGGCAACGAAGATGAAAATCAGGGTGTCCACCCCCTCGCCCACCAGCGTGCTGCCGATGGTGCGCATCCACAAAAACCGCCCGCGGGTTATCACTTTCATGCGCGCCAGAACGATGGAGTTGCTGAAGGAGCCAGCCAGATAGGCCACCAGCGAGGCCAGCACAATTCCGCCGCTGCTGATGCCGCCGAGGATGGCTTCGTAGGCTTGCTGTCCGGCATACTCCTGCCAGGTGGCTTCACCCGGCATAACTCGCACCAGCCAGAGGACAAAGGCGGTCAGCGCCAGCATGGCAAAACCGGTCCAGATCACGCGGCGGGCGCGCCGAAAACCGTACACTTCGGTCAGCACATCCCCAAAAATGTAGGAGATGGGAAAGAGGATGGTTCCACCATCGAACGCCAGACGCAAACCGAAGATAGAAACCCCCCAATCAATAATTTTGGCTGACGAGGCAATGTTGCTGATAATCAGCACGGTGACGAACAAAGCCATTACCCAGTCAAAATAACGATAAGTCCGGTTGGTTTCGTTTTGCATAAAATCCTTCTGGTTTCACCTGCTCATGAACGGATTTCGTCAGGATTTCCATTGCCTGACGCCGGTAATTCTACCATTTATGGGTAAAATTAAGAGAGAAAGGAGATCAACCCATGGAACTGGAATTGGTCAGCATTGAAAAACCGGAAGAGATCAATTTTATTTTGGGACAGTCGCACTTCATCAAGACAGTGGAGGATATTCACGAAGCGCTGGTTGGTACGGTGCCGGGCATCCGCTTTGGGCTGGCCTTTTGCGAGGCTTCTGGCAAGTGCCTGATTCGCTGGAGCGGAACAGATGAACAGATGATTGAACTGGCGCAGAAGAATGCTCAAAAAATTGGCGCCGGCCATTCTTTTATCCTCTTCCTCGGCAGCGGATATTACCCGATTAATGTGCTGAACGCGCTGCGCACTGTGCCGGAAGTGTGCCGGATTTTCTGCGCTACTGCCAATCCAACCCAGGTGATTGTTGCCCAGAGCGATCAGGGGCGCGGTATTTTGGGTGTGATTGACGGTTTCAGCCCGAAGGGGATTGAAGGGGAAGAGGATATTGCATGGCGTAAAAACTTTTTGCGGCAAATTGGGTATAAGGCATAAGTCATTCCATTTCTGTAATCGGGAACCGGCGCAGGCTGAAAACCGTCCTGTTTTATATACAGAATTTCACGAAAAGTTAAAAGGATGATGGAAACAATGAAAAAGATGATTGCCGCCCTATTTGCCCTGTTTTTGCTGGCAGGCTGCGGGGGATTGTTCCAGCCGATGCCAACACCGGATGAAGATACCATTGCCACTCAGGTGGCCGCTATCCTGACCACCATGCCAACCGCAACCGAGGATGCGGGACTTCAACCCACCCAGCCCCTGCCGACCATTCCCCCTACCGAAACTCCGCTTTTACCTACGGAAACTACCGAGCCGACTCAGGTTCAGCCCTCACCGACCGAACCGCCAGCCCTGCCTACCGAAACACCCTTGCCGACTCCTACAGCAACCCTTCAGCCGACGGCGACAATTGCTTTCACGCCTTCACCAAACGATCCGGTGGCGCGTTTGGGGCCAGCCAGCTGGACAGATAACATGGATAAGGATAATAACTGGCCAATGGGAAGTGACAAATTCACCGAAATTTCCTTCAGTGATGGGGTGATGTTCTTGACCGGCCTGACCACCACGGATGGCTGGCGTCTGACATGGCCGGAACTGACCAATTTTTATCTGGAAATGACCTTTCAGACCGGAAATTGCAACACCAATGACCGTTATGGGATGATTGTGCGCGTGCCGGAAAGCCGCAACCCCAACCGTGGCTATCTGGCTGGCTTAACCTGTGATGGTAAAGTTTCCCTGCGCCGTTGGGATGCAACCGTCGGAGCTAAAGGCGAAATGTTCAATCTGATCCCCTGGACTGCCAAATCGGCGGTGAAGGCGGGCGCCAACCAGACCAACCGGTTGGGGTTAATGGCAATCGGTGACCGCTTGATCCTCTACGTCAACGGCGAGCTGGTTGGAGAAGCACGGGACAACACCTTCAGTAAAGGTTACTTCGGCGTGTTTGTCGGCGCACGTGATACAGAAAAGTTCACCATCAAAGTAGATCAGGTAAGATATTGGGAAAATCCAACCCCATAAAGGTCAAGGGTATGCAAATTCTCAATGGGAGAGATCTTCTTCCTCATCTAAATAAAATCCGCAAAGATACGCCGGGCTTCCTTTTGGAATGTTCCCGGCGTTACGGTGATCTGGTCGGCTTTGCGGTCGGCGGCAGCAAGGTGTTTTTCATTAACCATCCCGATTATATTCGCCGGGTGCTGCAGGACAATCATCATAACTATTCCAAGGATACAATTCAATACAACACACTGGCAACGATCACCGGCAGGGGACTGCTGACCAGTGATGGAGAAGAGTGGCTGCGCCACCGCCGCATGGAACAACCCGCTTTCTCGCGCTCGCGGCTTGCCAGCCTTGATGAGGTCATTGCGCCGGCGGTTGAGGCGATGCTGGAACGCTGGCAGCGAGTTGCTTCGGACGATGTGCTGGACGTTGACCGCGAGATGATGGCTGTGACGCTGGAAATTGTGGGGAAAGCCTTGTTTTCGATTGACCTGCGTACGGATGCCCCCCGCCTGACCCGGGCGGTGTTAACGGCTCTCGATCATGTCATCTACCGCGCTCAAAATCCCTTTGCCCCGCCCGACTGGCTGCCGATTCCGCAAAATCTATCTTTCCGCAAGGCGCTGCGTCAGCTCGATCAGGCCGTCTATGAGATCATGGAGAATCGGCGCAGGAGCGGTAACCGATACGATGATTTGCTGGACATGCTGCTCAATGCACGCGATGAAGAGAGCCATAGCGGCGGTTTGACCGATCGCCAAATTCGGGATGAAATCATTACGCTGTTAATCGCCGGGCATGAAACGGTAGCCAGCGCGTTGACCTGGTCGTGGTATCTGCTGGCGCAGCACCCCCAGGTTTGGGAGCAGATGCGGGAGGAGGTCGCCCGACTTCCCGCTGACCGTCTTCCCTGCTATCCGGATCTGGAACGGCTGCTGTTCACTGCCGCGGTTTTTTCAGAGGCGCTGCGTCTCTACCCGCCGGCCTGGCTGATCACCCGCAAGGCACTCGGCGAGGATGTGTTCGACGGTCAGACAATCCCCGCCGGGGCTTTGATCGTGATCAGCCCGTACGTTATTCACCGTCATCCTCAGTTTTGGGAAGATGCCGAAGCCTTTTTGCCGCAGCGGTTTACCGATGGCAATGAACGGAAAATTCCGCGCTATGCGTATATTCCCTTTGGGGGTGGCCCTCGCCTGTGCATTGGCAACAATTTTGCCCTGATTGAAGGCGTCTTAATTCTCGCAGCCGTGACCCAGCATTATCGCCTGGAACTGGCAACCCACGAACCGGTTCAGGTTGACCCGCTGGTTACGCTGCGGCCGCATGACGGCTTGCCGATGCGTTTGCGTAAAGTACAAAGTTAAGAGTTGTATTAGAGTTGTACAAGGGTACTGTACAAACCTTGTAAAACCTGCTATATTATTAGTGTGTACAAGGTTAGTACAACTTTGCATTAGCAAAAACGCAGGTACCCGACTGAAAGGACGCAGGCATGAAGACCATAACCGATTTCCCCGATGATCCAAAATACACCATTAAGGCAGTGGCTGCCCAAACCGGCATTCGACCGGTTACCTTGCGGGCATGGGAGCGGCGGCATGAGGTGCTCACTCCCCACCGTTCCGATAACCGCTATCGTTTGTATTCGGACCGCGATGTGGCCATTTTACGCTGGTTGAAAAAACGGATTGACGAAGGCGTATCCATCAGCAATGCCATCAGTGAACTGCGCAGTATGACCCGTAACGGCGTCTGGCCGGAGGCAGTACCGACCATGCCGGCGGTCGAGCGTGTCCGCCCGGATACCGCACCGGAAGTTTATGCGGATCAACTGTATAAAGCATTGATCAAGCATGATGAGGCGCGCAGCGGGGAAATCGTCAAAGAGGTGCTGGCAGGGTATGACATCATGACAGTCTGCACCCAAATTTTTGGGCCGGCACTGGTGGAAATTGGCGAGGCCTGGTACCGCGGCGATATCCGCATCACCACCGAGCACTTTGCCAGTTCGTATCTGCGGGGTAAATTGCTGACATTGTTACAATCCTATCCCAGCCGGCGCGGTGCTCCCCACCTGTTGATTGGCGGCGCACCTACTGAACAGCACGAGATTGGCGCGCTGATGATGGCGGTTCTGCTGCGCAGTGAGGGTTACCGGGTTGAGTACCTTGGCCCGGATATCCCGCTGGATGATCTGGTGGATTACGCCCGCTACGAAAAACCAAACATGATCATCCTGAGCGCCAGCATGGAATCGGCTGCGCTGGAATTGAGGCGCATGCAGGAAAAAGTTAATCGCCTGCGGCCTACGCCCCTGTTCGGCTACGGTGGCAGTGCTTTTAATTACAAACCTCAATTGAGAAAGCAAATTGCCGGCATTTTCCTTGGAGAAACCCTGGATCAGGCCGTTGAAAAAGTGGGCGAACTGCTTTCGCACAGCCGCAAGGTTTCTTCGCGCAGCAGCGTTGCCGAAACTGTCTGAGGTCAATAAATGCCGACAGGTTGTACAAACCTTGAATCGGCATTGTAAATTCCAGCCCGTTTCATTATGATAGATTAGTTACAGGTGAAAATTGTGGAAAAAGAAAAGGTTAATTTTGGAATGGATGATCCGGCGCTGGTAAATCCCCATCATGTTCCGGTGTATAACATCAAGGCGGTTTCGCGCCTGGTGGGTCTATTGCCGGTTACCCTGCGAGCATGGGAACGCCGCTACGGTTTACCGCGCCCTTCGCGTGGCGATCAAGGATACCGTTTATATTCTGAGTATGATTTGCGGTTGTTGCAATGGCTGAAGCGCCATGTGGACGCCGGGATGAGTATTGGGCGGGCGGTGGAATACCTGCACGAATTGCGCGCCATGGGCAAGGACCCGCTGACCGAGCAAGCGGTGGTTCAACCGGAGCGCCCCGCTTCGCTGGACGCGCTTTCGCAGCAGTTTTTGAACGCGTTGATCAACTTCAACGAGGAATCTGCCACAGAAATCCTGCGGCGTTCGTTCTCACTGTATTCCGTGGATCAGGTGCTGGTGTATATTATCACCCCCGTGTTGGTGGAGTTAGGCGAACGCTGGCACCGCGGTGAACTGCCGATTGCGGTTGAGCATTACGCCACCCAGTTTTGCATGCAGTACCTGATGAGCATGCTTTCGGCTTCGGCGCCGCCGGCCCGCCCGGGAGTGATTGTGGCTGCCTGCGCGCCGGGAGAACTGCACCAGATTGGTCTGCTCATGCTGGTGGTCATGCTGCGCTGGCGCGGTTGGGATGTCAAATACTTTGGACAGGACCTGCCGCTTGACCGGCTGGAAGAAGCCCTCTTACCCCTGCGGCCGCGTCTTTTGTTGTTCACCGCCACCCGCAAGGATTCGGCTGTTCAACTTGCCCGTCTGCCGGAGATTTTAAAGCAGTTTCCCGAACCCCAGCCGCTTGTGGTGTTGGGTGGGCGGGCTTTTTTGGAGCATCAACTGCCGGAAAATGTGCCCGCGGTTTACCTGAGCGGAACGCCTGCCGAAATTGTGGCGCGCCTTGAACAATTGATGACGGGCACTTAGCCCGAAAAAGGACATTTTCATGCTGGTTTATTTCCGCGCCTGATTTCAGATCAGGCGCAATTTTGTAGCAAAGAGGTTTTATTATGTTCAAAAACAAAGCACTTTCCACCGTTTTTGTCATCATATTCATTGACCTGCTGGGTTTCAGCCTGATTTTGCCCCTGCTCCCCTATTACGCCAAACAGTTCAACGCCAGTTCTTTCGAAATTGGCCTGCTGGTTGCAGTGTATGCGCTGGCGCAGTTTCTGGCAGCCCCCATTTTTGGCCGTCTATCGGATCGTTTTGGGCGTCGTCCGGTACTGCTGATCAGCCTTGCCGGGAACATCCTCAGTTTTGTTCTGCTCGGGCTGGCTGCCAACCTGTGGATGTTGTTCGCTGCCCGCATTTTGGCGGGTATCATCGGCAGCAACATCAGCGTGGCGCAGGCCTATATTACCGACGTAACGGACGAGAGCAACCGCGCCCGCGGTCTGGGGCTGATTGGGGCGGCATTTGGGCTGGGTTTCATCCTCGGCCCGGCGATTGGCGGACTGCTCAGCCGCTTTGGCTTCGGAGTGCCGTCTTTTGCGGCGGCCGGCCTTTCAGCGCTGAACTTGTTGATGGTGCTCTTCTGGCTGCCCGAATCGCTGACTGCCGAACGCCGCGCAGCCCTGGCGCAGGGAAAACGCCCGCCGATGACTTTGAGCGCCATGCTGGCGGCGCTGCGTAAACCGGTAGTCGGGCCATTGCTGCATACCCGCTTCTTTTTTGCAATTGCTTTTTCGATATTTCAGACCATTTTTGCCCTTTGGGGTTTGCAGCGCTTGAACCTGACCGCTCAAACCACCGGCTATCTGCTCACCTATGTGGGATTTCTTTCCGCCTTTGTACAGGGCTTTCTCATCGGGCGTTTGACCCGTCGTTTCAGCGAACCATCCCTTATTTTTATGGCCACCGTATTGATGGCGGTTGGCCTGCTGGGATGGGCGCTGGTTACCAGTGTGCCGACACTCCTGTTAGATTTGATCCCAATTGCGCTTGGCGGCGGCGTGCTGAATACCGTTATCAACAGTGCGATCAGCAAGTCGGTGGCGCCCATTGAAGTGGGTGGTACGCTGGGTTTGGCCGCTTCACTGGAAAGCCTGACCCGCGTCTTTTCGCCCACTTTGGGGGGGCTGCTTTTGGATACCCTTGGAACATGGGCACCCGGTCTGTTCTCCGCGTTGATTGTCCTCTGGCTGGCAACGTATGTTTACCGGTATATCTACCGGCCGGCGCACCAGCCGGCGGTAGTCACGCCTGCCCCGCGTTAGGTGATTTTCATGCGCCATTTCCGCTTTCAGTTTGAGGTCAGGGCAGATCAAGAGGCAGTTGCTGCGTTTCACCGCGATACGCGGGCTTTGCGCCGGTTAACCCCGCCGCCCATCCTTGTCCAGTTTCATTACCTTGAACCGATTGCGGAAGGTTCGATTGCAGAATTTACCCTTTGGTTTGGTCCTTTCCCGGTGCGCTGGAGAGCGTTGCATTCCCAGGTGGATGCCCTGAGAGGATTCACCGATACGCAGGTGAAAGGACCATTACGCTTCTGGCACCATCGCCATTCCTTTGAAGCGCTGGATGCTCAAAGAACCTTGATAAGGGAAGAAATTGAATTTGAATACCCGCAAGGCGTTGCCGGCTGGTGGACAAGGCTGGTCTATTCGCCGCTGGCGCTGCGGCTGTTATTTACCTATCGCAGCTGGGTGACCCGCTGGTTGATCGGGCGCGGGAGGAAAGGCGCATGACCGGCGCAAAAATCCCGCATGTGGTCGTGGTAGGAGCGGGAATTGGCGGTTTAACTGCTGCGGCTTTGCTGGTCAAGGCTGGGCTGCGGGTGACCGTTTTGGAAGCCCATATTTATCCTGGCGGTTCAGCCGGCACCTTCTACCACCAGGGCTACCGTTTTGATGCCGGTGCTACTCTGGCTGGCGGGTTCAGCCGGGGTGGCCCCCACGCGCGCCTGGCAAACCTGCTGGGGATTGAGTGGCCAATTCAGCCGGTGAACCCGGCCTGGGTAACTTTTATCGAAGGGCAGCCGGTTTTTCAATGGGCTGAACGGGAGCGCTGGCGGGAGGAAATTGAGCAGAACTTTCCCGAAAGCCGCTCTTTTTGGAGGATGCAGGAATGGCTGGCCGAACAGGCCTGGCAGGTTTCGGCGCGGAATTTCCCCTTCCCGCCCCAGTCCTTGCGGGATTGTGGGGATCTGGTAAAGGCTTTGCGCCCTTCAACCCTGCCGGCGGCCCCCTTTGCTCTGTTGACCGTTGGTCATTTACTGCCGCGCCGTTCCAGCAAACTGCTGAGGGCATTTGTTGATTCACAATTGCTGATTTCAGCCCAAACCACCTCGCCTCATGCCAATGCGCTGTATGGCAGTGCTGCGTTGGACCTGCCGCGCCGCGGCGTCCATCATGTGCGGGGTGGAATTGGTCAACTGGCGAAAACTCTGGCAGATTGGCTGACTCACAACGGCGGAACGCTTTATTACCGCCAGCCGGTTGAAAGCATTGTTGTTAAACAGGATGGCAATCTTCTGGTTCATACCCGCAAGGGTTTACAATTTCAAGCCGATGGGGTGGTTGCCAACCTGACCCCGTGGGGGCTGGCAGAAGTGCTGGGGAAAAGTGTCCCCCAACGCCTGCAGAACGAAATCCACGCACGGCCAAAAGGCTGGGGTGCTTTTACCCTCTATCTCGGCCTGGAAAAGGCCGAATTACCGGCTGTACCTGCCGATCATTTTCAGGTAGTGGTGAATGCTGGCCAGCCGCTGGGCGAAGGGAACTCCGTGTTTATTTCCCTCTCACCCCAAGATGACCCGCTGCGTGCTCCGCCGGGGATGCGGACTGCCACGCTTTCCACCCATACTCGTGTAGCGGATTGGTGGCTTGACGACCGCTCGGCCTATGAGGAAAAGCGGCAAGCCTACACCGAAAAAATGCTGGCGGCGGCCGAATTAGCGCTGCCGGGCATCCGGCGGGCAGTACGTTTGTGCCTGCCCGGCACACCGCGCACGTTTGCTTTTTACACCCGCCGTCCCTATGGGATGGTGGGAGGATTCCCGCAAACCTCCCTGCTGGCGGCGCGAGGCTCGTGGACGGGCATTTCAAACCTCTGGCTGGTTGGCGATTCGATATTTCCAGGGCAGTCCACCGCCGGGGTAACCCTTGGTGCCATGCGGGTAGCCCGGCAGGTGCTGGATTATTTTTCGGCTCAAACAGAGTTCGACGGTTTAATCTTGAAAGCCGAACGGCTGCATTCTACATAGTTTGTACAATCGTTTGTCAAGTTGGCTTGTTTATGTCAAAATCTCTATTGTGCTTTCCAATGCGATTGCACATTTCATTTCTTCTGGAGGGAAAATGTCTAAAAAAATCATCATCATCGGTTCTGGCTTTGGGGGTCTTGCAGCAGCGGTCAGACTGGCTGCCAACGGCTTTGATGTAGAAATTTTCGAGAAGCGCGATAAACTGGGGGGGCGCGCCTATGTTTATGAAATCAACGGCTTCAAATTTGATGGCGGGCCGACTGTCATCACTGCGCCGTTCATGTTTGATGAAATCTTTGAACAGGCCGGACGGCGGCGGGAAGATTACTTCCAGATGGTACCGGTTGATCCCTTTTACCGGATTTTTGACCATGAAGGGAAGTGCTTTGATTACAATAACGACCCGCAGTTCATCCTTTCTCAAATTGACCTGTGGAATCCGGAAGATAAAGAGGGTTACCAGCGCTTTATAGAAAATACCCGTGCCATATTCCAAAAAGGGTTCGTGGAACTGGCGGATAAACCCTTCTTGAAAGTAACCGACATGTTGAAAGTTGCACCGGACTTGATCCGCCTCCAGTCTTACCGTTCGGTTTACAGTTATGTTTCTCAGTTTGTCAAAAATGATTTTCTGCGCCAGGTTTTTTCGTTTCATCCGTTGTTGATTGGCGGCAACCCCTTCGATTCGAGCAGTATCTATGCCATGATTCACTATCTGGAAAGGAAGTGGGGCGTACATTACGCATTGGGCGGAACAGGTGCAATCGTAGAAGCCTTTGCCAGATTGTTCCTTGAACTGGGAGGAAAAGTGCACTTGAACGCCGATGTGGCGGAAATCACTGTGCAGAATCGCAAAGTTACGGGCATTCGGCTGCGCAACGGCGAGTTTTACGCAGCCGATATGGTCGTTTCCAATGCGGATGTGGCCAGCACTTACCGCTCGATGATCCCGGAAACCTATCGGCGGAAATACACCAACCGGCGCATCGAAAGGATGCGTTACTCCATGTCGCTGTTTGTGATTTATTTTGGAACCCGCCGCCGCTATCTGGATTCACGGCTGGCGCACCACAACATCATCCTGAGCAGCCGCTATAAACCGCTGCTGGATGATATTTTCCACAAGAAAATTCTGGCGGATGATTTTTCGCTGTACCTGCACATGCCAACGCTCACCGATCCCAGTATGGCGCCGGATGGGATGGAGGCCTTTTATGTGCTTTCACCGGTACCCCATCTCGGCTCCGGCATTGACTGGAGCAAAGAAGCCCGTCCGTATCGTGACCGGATTATGGAATTTTTGGAGAAAAATTACCTGCCCGACCTGCGCGCCAATATCGTTGCCGAACATTATATTGACCCGCTGCACTTCCGGGATACGTTGAACAGTTACCTGGGTTCGGCTTTTTCGGTCGAGCCGATTCTCACCCAATCGGCGTGGTTCCGTCCGCATAACCGCTCGGAGGAATTCGATAACCTCTACTTTGTGGGGGCGGGTACTCATCCCGGAGCCGGTCTGCCGGGGGTGCTTTCTTCGGCAAAAATTGTAGAAAACCTGATTCGCGAAACGGCTTAACGGATAACGGGTTAATACTATGGGAGACTCCCGTATGCCGTGGCAATCTGCTGAACTTCACTTGAGTGTGCCTAATTTACAGGCGGCTTTTCGCGCCACCGAGCAGGTGATTCGGGAGCATTCCAAGACCTTCTATTTTGCAACCGGTTTACTGCCTTTTTCGGTTCGCCGGGCAATCCGTTCATTGTATGCTTTTTGCCGGGCAACCGATGATCTGGTCGATTCGGATCGGGCATCCCTTACCGATATTGAAAACTGGCGGGCGCAAACGGCGCTTCCTCCCCACCAGCAAACTCACGCTGTCTTGTTGACCTGGTCACTGACCCGTGAGCGATACGGCGTTGACCTGAAATACGAACGGGAATTGATTGACGGGGTGTGCATGGATGTGCACTTCAAACCCTATGCCACCTGGGAAGATTTGCAGGGTTACTGTTACCGCGTGGCTTCCACGGTTGGGCTGCTTTCCATGCCGATCATCGGGCTGGCAGAAGGGGTGACTTTTGAACAGGCTGCACCCTATGCCATCCAGCTGGGTATTGCTTTGCAATTGACCAACATCCTGCGCGATGTGGGAGAAGATGCCCAGCGTGGCCGGGTTTATTTCCCGGAAGAGGATTTGCGCCGTTTTGAACTGACCATTCAGGATATTCGCGAGCAGGTGTATGATGAACGTTTCATCGCCCTGATGAAATTTGAGATTGAAAGAGCGCGCCGCCTCTATGATGAGGCTTTACCGGGCATTGCGCTGCTTTCGCGGCGGGCTCGTCCGGCGGTGGGGGCGGCTGCGCTGCTCTATGCTGCCATTCTGGATGAAATTGAGGCCTTGAATTACAATGTCTATACTTGCCGGGCGCATACCAGTGCCATTCAAAAGCTGGCATTGCTGCCGGGCATTCTCTGGAAAGTCATGCGCCTAAAACCGCCGCAACAGGCACAGGATTAAAACCTCATGAACGAATGGCTCTGGCTGGCCGTTGCCTTTCTCTCGGGCAGCGTGCCATATTCTTTACTGCTGGGAAAGTTTTTACTTCACAGGGATATCCGTCAATTTGGGGATGGAAATCCGGGTGCTACCAATCTGGTGCGCGCTGGCGGGAGATGGTGGGGTGGGCTTGCCATTTTACTGGATGGTTTCAAGGCGGCCATTCCGGTGGGCTGGGTGTACTGGTTTGACCGGCCTGCGCTGCCCTGGATGGCCGCCATTGCGGTTGCACCGGTTCTGGGGCATGCCTATTCGCCATTCTTACGCGGCAGGGGCGGCAAAGCCATTACTGCCATGTTTGGCGTTTGGACGGGATTGACCCTGTTTGAAGCGCCGGTCATTTTGGGCGTTTCAATGGGGCTGTTGTACCTGATTTTTGAAAACAGCGGCTGGGTGGTGCTACTCTCTCAGGGAGTGCTGGGGGCGTTCATCTGGATGTATCATCCGGATTATCTCCTGGGGATCGTGTGGGCGATGCTTTTGCTTCTTTCGATCTGGAAACACCGTGCTGATTTTACCAGGCCGGCAGTGGTGCGAGCCTCACTGTTGCGTTTAATTTCCGGGCATAAACGCCCATAACAGCAGAGCAATCTTACACAGCTCCCCGCGAAATCAAAAAGAGCCAGCCGACAGGCTGACTCTCCTCAAGTTTTCCTTCTACCGCTAAAAACGCCGCTAATAATCAATCGCCGGGGTGAGGGGGGCACCCAGGCGATTGACATTGTTTATTATAGCCACTCAAACCAAAATTGCAAGCCCTTTTTGGTTATTTTCTGGCACTTGCAACGAAACTGCAACTCAACCGGCGTCATACTGAAAGTGGTAATCGGAATTCCCCTGCGGCAGACGGGCTAAAAAGTGTTCGCTTTCGCGGCGGATGGCGGCTTTCTCCTCAGCGGATTTGCGCTCTAGCAGTCGGTAGATAACCGTCATTCGCGGGTTTTGGCTCAGTTTTTCCCTTTGCCTATCCAGAAAGTACCAGTACAGGTAATTGAACGGACAGGCATTTTCGCCCAGCTTTTGATGGACATCAAAACGACAGTCAGAGCAGTAGTCGCTCATTTTATGGATGTAACTGCCGCTGGAAATGTAGGGTTTACTGGCTAACAGCCCGCCGTCAGCGTAGGTTGCCATGCCCAACACATTGGGAAGTTCCACCCATTCGTAAGCATCCACAAAGCCGGCCCAAAACCATTCTGAAAGGCGCAGCGGATTGACGCCCGCTAAAGTGGCAAAGTTGGACAGCACCATCAGCCGGTGAATGTGATGGGCAAAACCGTGCTGTTTGACCATTTCAATCGAATCGCGCAAACATGCCAGTTCACACTTATCCGGCTGCCAGTACCAGTCTGGCAGATTGCGTTCCAGTTCAAAGTAATTGACGGTGCGGTATTCGGGCATTTTATACCAGTACATCCCGTGGATGTACTCCCGCCATCCCAAAACCTGACGCACGAATCCTTCCAGTGAGTTCAGCGGTACGGCATATTCCTCGGCTGATTGGATGGCGCGTTCGACAACCTCCCGCGGATGCAGCAAACCCAGATTGAGAAAAGCGGACAGCAAGGAATGAGTAACCAGCCAGTCACCGCGGCGCATGGCGTCTTCATAGGGGCCAAAGTCGGCGAAGCGCCAGCGGAAGAAGTGCTCCATCCATGTCCATGCTTCGGCGCGGGTGACCGGCAGCCGAAAGTCGTCTGCGCTGCCCCAAAAACCCTCCTGAGCCTGTACGATCTGGATGACCTTACGGGTGATGGCATCCGGCTCTACAAGGGGCGGGTCGGGATAGGCGCGGTTGGGAGGCGGCCGGCGGTTTTGTTTGTCAAAGTTCCATTGACCGCCCGCGGGTTTTCCGTTTTGAATCAGGATATTTTTCCGCCGGCGCATCCAGCGGTAAAAATTTTCCATGCGCAGATTTTGCTGGGAATCAGCCCAGCGGATGAATTCCTCGCGCGGCAGGAAGTAGAACGGATTGGGGATTTGGGTGAGGGGAAGGTTTTCACTCAAACGCTGCAGGATTTGCAGCATTCCCCATTCGCGGGGCTGAAATGCCAGAATTTGCCCCGGCTGGTACTGGTGATCGTGAGCCTCAATCCCGCTCGCAAAGTCCGGCTCGTGGCGGTAGTCCACCTCATAACCGGCCCGCTGCAATTCAAGGGCAAAATGGCGCATGGCAGAAATGCCCAGCACCATCTTTTTGCGATGGAAGGGGAGTGCCTGCCATTTGCGTTGTGATTCGATCATCAAAATGCGCGTTTCGTTGGGCGGGTAGGCTTTCAGCGCCTCCAGCGAGAGATCGCACATGGTGATGAGGAAGGTGTTTTTCATGCAAGCGAGGATGGGCGGTTGTTTTCGGCAATCAGTTCTTCGCGACGGCGGCGGTAAGTGAGGATGATGCGGTCGCCCTGCACGAATTTCTCGCCGTTGCGCAAAGATGACTTTTTGGGATCCTGCCGGCTGACAACACGTTTATCCTGATTGGCAATATAGCGGCTGCCCAACACCCCGGCCCAGTTAAACAGGTTTTTGATGATCGGTAAGCGCACCACACGCTGGTAGTAACGCAGATAAAACATGCCGTTTTCTTCATCAACCGGCGCAAAGGCCACCAGAATCCGCAGGTCATCGCTGATGCGGTTTTGCCAGAGGTTGGGGAAGATGAATTCGAGAAACGGCGGGCGCTGCGGCGCGGGCAGTTCCTCCGGCTTGCGCGGTGGTGTGCCGTCATCCGGACGGTTGTACACCCACATGCGAATCACGTCATCCTCCAGGGTAACGATTGGCCCATCCACCACTACCCGTCGGCCGCGCCCGATGGTATTGTAGTGAACATGCGGCAGGTGCATGACATCCATCTGATTTTCAATCATTCTTGAGTAGTGCACCGGCCACTGCTCGTGGTAGCTGCCGTATGAGAAGGTTTCATCAATATCAAACCAGCGTGGCGGCGTTAAGTTGGGACGGGGTTCTCCCCACCAGATCCAGATGAACTCATGCGCCTCATAGGTGGGGTAAGCCTGAACGCGCATGGCTTTGGGCGGTTCGGTGCTGCGCCCGAGGGCTGGAATATAGCGGCATTGCCCGGTTGAATCGTATTCAAAAGCGTGAAACGGGCAGGCCAGGCGGTCTTCGGGGGTGATTTTTCCCTGACTGAGGCTGGCGCTGAGGTGGGCGCAGCGGTCGCTCAGGCAGTTGACTTTTCCTTGCCGGTCACGCCAGAAGACGAGTTTTTCCCCCATGCGGGTCACCCCAATCGGTTTGCTCCTCGGCACCTCTTTGGATTCAAGCACCGCGTACCATTGATTGCGAATCATGTTCCCTCCGCTTGTTTGGATTGTTGGTAAGCGCGCAAGGTGCGTTCCTTCACCTGCGCGTGATCTACGAGCGGCAACGGGTAATCGCGGCCGGGTTTGAAACCGGTTTTGCGTTGCATTTCCGCGGGCAGCAGCCACGGTTCGTGCAGGTATTCATCCGGCAGCTGGTGCAGTTCGGGCAGCCAGCGGCGGATGAAACGCCCTTGCGGGTCAAATTTCTTGCTTTGCAGAATGGGGTTAAAAATGCGGAAGTAGGGCGCGGCATCTGTCCCAACGCCGGCAGTCCACTGCCAGCCGCCGTTGTTGGCGGCCGGGTCTCCGTCCAGTAGATGACGGAAGAACCATGCCTCCCCTTCCTGCCAGTTGATCAGCAGGTCTTTGACCAGAAAGGAAGCCACGATCATGCGCCCGCGGTTGTGCATCCAGCCCATTTCCAATAATTGACGCATGCAGGCGTCCACCACGGGGATACCGGTCAAACCCTGCTGCCAGGCGGAAAGGTCATCCGGTGCATTGCGCCAGGGGATGTTGCGCAGGGCCGGGTTGAAGGCGGTTTTCAGCACGTGCGGGAAGTGATACAAAATGGCGTTGTAAAATTCACGCCAGATTAATTCGTTGAGAAAGGTTTCTGCCCCTTTACGGGCAATGGGATCGGACGCTTGCTGAATTTTTTCCATGGTCAGGGCTGCCGCGCGGCGGGCGGAAATCATCCCAAAACGCAGGTAAGGCGAAAGTCTGGAAGTTCCTTCCAAATCCAGCCGATTGCGGTCATCCGCATAGGAAAATACGCCCGAATTGAGAAAGTCCATTAACCGCCGTTCTGCCTGAGCTTCACCGGCCGGGAAGTAGGGATTTTCTTCCGTTTCAGGCAGCGTTTCACCGGTCAGGACGGGTGCAGCTGGAAAACGAGTTGGGATGGCTGGCAGCGGTCGTGAGATCGGTAGGGCTTTCCAGGCTTTGCTGAAAGGGGTAAATACGGTGTAGGGACTGCCGTCAGCCTTGATGACCGCGGATGGATGGTGAACGGTAACCCCGACAACCAGCTTCAACGGAATCTCTTTTGCCAGTCTGGCATCGCGCCGCCCGGCAAAGGGGGTGTAATCTTCCTCGGCAAATACGGCGCTGGCGCCGCTTTCCGCAACCAATGCAGGCAGCACCTCTTCCGGTAATCCGCGCCGGATGAGCAGTCGGCTGCCGCGTTGACGCAGTTCTTCATCCAGTCGCCGCAGTCCGCTGAACAGAAACCGCTGGCGGTTCTGAGCGGGTTGAGCCAGCAGCCGCGGGTCAAGAATAAAAACCGGCAGGACTGAACTGCCTTGCGCCAAGGCATTAAAGAGCGCAGGATTGTCGTTCAACCGCAGATCGCGGCGTATCCACCACAGGTTGAGGGTCATTTGGCTTTGTTCGCAAGTGAATATGTTGTCTGCATTATATGCCCGAACAGAAAGTTGAGCGAAGAATTGTAAAAGGATTCTTCGAAATGGCTATAATTAGAGCATGAAGAAAATTGCCGTGCTTACCGGCGGGGGTGATGCGCCAGGCCTGAATGCCGTGATTCGCGCTGTGGTCAAGACGGCCGTCCTCCATTATGGCTGTGAGGTATGGGGGGTGCGCAACGGGTTTGACGGTTTCGTAGATGAAGGCGGCGTTTTCCCTCTCACACTCAGCGATGTGCGCGGTATTCTGCCGCGCGGCGGCACCATCCTTGGGGCGGCTAACCGGGGTAATCCCTTCGCGCGCAAGGTGATTCGGAACGGCGTGGAGGTTGTCGAAGATACCTCCCAGCAGGTCATCGAACGCCTTCAAAACCTTAATCTGGATGCCCTGATCGTGGTCGGCGGGGATGGCACCCTGCGGATTGCGCTGGAACTTTACCAGCAGTTAGGCGTGCCGGTGATCGGTGTGCCCAAGACAATTGACAATGACATCAACGGTACCGATTTTACCTTTGGCTTTGATACGGCCTTGAACACGGCGATGGAGGCGATTGACCGCCTGCACACAACCGCCGAATCGCATCACCGGGTAATGATTCTGGAACTGATGGGGCGGGATGCCGGTTATATTGCTTTGTATGCCGGAATCGCCGGCGGAGCGGACGTGATTCTCATCCCGGAAATTCCTTTCCGCATCGAGGCGATTTGCGCCAAAATCCGTGACCGGGTAGCGGCTGGGGCGTTTTTCAGCATCATTGCCGTAGCGGAGGGGGCACACCCCGCTGGCGGTGAGCGGGTTTATCGCATGGGGGGCGATCAGGTCTTTTTACCGCGTCTCGGCGGGATTGGTCAGCAGGTGGCGGAGGGGCTGACCCAAACCTGCGGCGTAGAAACGCGGGTCACCGTACTGGGGCATTTGCAGCGCGGCGGCAGCCCGACTGCCTTTGACCGGGTGCTGTGTACCCGCATGGGCGGGGCAGCGGTACGGCTGGCGGCAGCCGGCCGGTTTGGCAGGATGGTGGCCCTGCGCGGCGGCGAGGTGGTAGATGTACCGTTGGAAGAAGCACTGGCTCAACCGCGCCGGGTGAGCCTGGATAGCGACCTGATTCAGACCGCGCGGGAGATGGGCATCTCACTTGGAGATGAATGAAAAAAAGGGTTGCGTATAGCCTATTTACTGGTTGGTTCACCGTACAACTGACGGTGTACCACGCTCAACGCGCGAACCTGTTCGGCAGCATGGTAGGATGAGCGCACCAGCGGGCCGCTCTCCACCCACTTGAAGCCAATTTGCAATCCAAATTCGCGTAACTGCTCGAATTCATCGGGCGTGTAGTAACGCGCAATCGGCAGGTGTTTGCGGCTGGGTTGTAAATACTGTCCGATGGTCAGGATTTCTACGCCCCACGAACGCAAGTCTTCCATGACGGCTTTGACCTCGTCCATCGTTTCACCCAACCCTACCATGATACCGGATTTGGTGAGCACATCCGGGTCGAGAATTTTGGCATTGCTCAGGGTGGCTTTAGCCCATTCGTAGCGGTCCTGCGGCTGAACCAGTTTGAACAGGCGCGGTACGGTTTCGACATTGTGATTGAGGATTTCCGGCCGGGCACTCATGACGATGCGCAGGGCCTCTACGCTGCCTTTGAAATCGGGGATCAGTACTTCGATCGAGCAACCGGGTAACAGTTCACGGATGCGGCGGATGACCATGGCAAATATCGGTGCGCCGCCGTCCTTGCGGTCATCGCGGTTGACCGAGGTAATCACAGCGTGCTGAAGGTTCATGGCTTTGACGGCCTGGGCAACCCGTTCGGGTTCGAGCCAGTCCAGGGCTTCAGGGCGGCCGCGCTTAATATCACAGAAGCCGCAGGTGCGCGTGCAGATGT
>NZ_JBRCOK010000015.1:0-10147 GCF_053501535.1 Bellilinea sp.
GAAGAGATGAGCGCGCAGGTGGAAGAAGTCGCTGCGTCGGCGCGCTCGCTGGAGGAAATGGCGCAGAATCTTAAAGAAATTGTCCGCCAGTTCAAACTGCAGCAATCCGCGCGCAGCGACCTGCTGGATGAAATCGAAACCTTCAAAAAGGCGCATTTCAAGTGGACGGAGAAAGCCGAAAAAGCGGCTGCGGGCGGCGCACCCATCAAAGTCAGCGAGGTGCCGTCCCATACCGACTGCAGTCTGGGAAGGTGGTATTACGGACTGGGAAAGCGCGAGTTTGGCAGCCGCGCCGAATTCAAAGCCATCGAAGCCGATCACATTCAATTCCATAATCTGCTGCGCGAATTTGCCGCCAACGGCAGCGGCAGTCATCACGGCGGCCAGCTGCTCAAAGAACTGAAAAGCGTTTCCCAGCGGGTTGCCAGCAAAATGGATCAGTTGAAGAACGTGGTATAGACGCAAATTCCAAACCGAATCCTCTCCCCCTGCAAGGGCTGCCCGGCAAAATCGCCGGGCAGCCCGTCTTCTTTGCGCCAAAAGCCGCTTGTGGATGCGACCCCGCACTACGCAAATACGCTATGACTTTCTCAAACTTCCTTGACAACCCTGAAATTTCGTATCGAAACTGGAATTGTGGCAAAACAACCCCCTCCCGCATCCCTTAATGTCGCCAAAGCGATATTGGGGGAGGAGCAGAAGGGGGCAAAATCGCTCGATTGGACACATAATTGGATTGTTCCGAATAGACATCGGTCAACACCCGCCGGCTGCTGTTTGACCGTTTTCGACTTTGAGAAAGCCCTGCAAAGAGGCAGAATATCATCCCTGGAATTCCTGAGGTGTGATATAACCAGATGGATTCTTCCCTAATACCTCCACTTCCCCAATTCAGGAAATCAACCCTATGCAACCCGATATCGAATCCCTCTTACAACAACTCACTCTGGAAGAAAAGATCCGCCTTCTGGCGGGAGCGGATAACTGGCAAACCCACGCCATCGAGCGGCTGGGCATCCCCTCGCTCAAAGCGAGCGACGGCCCCAACGGCGCGCGCGGCGCGTGGGGCAGTCTGGCAGCCTTTTCGGCCTGCACGCCGGTGGGTACGGCGCTGGCGGCCACCTGGAACCCGGCGCTGGTCGAGCAAATTGGCGCGCTGCTGGGTGATGAAACCCGCGCCAAAGGCGCGGACGTGCTGCTGGCGCCCACCGTCAACCTGCACCGCACCCCGCTGGCCGGGCGCAATTTTGAATGTTTCTCCGAAGACCCCTACCTGAGCGGCGAGATGGCAACCGCCTACATCCGCGGCGTGCAAAGCCGCGGAGTCGGCTGCTGCATCAAGCATTTTGTCTGCAATGATCAGGAATATCAGCGTCTTTCCATCAGCGCCGAGGTGGAAGAACGCCCGCTGCGCGAGCTGTACCTCGAGCCCTTCCGCAAAGCCCTTCGCGCCGCCAAACCGGTTGCGCTGATGACCGCCTACAACCGCATCCGCGGGGTGTATGCCAGCCAGCACGATGACCTGATTAAGACCATCCTCAAAGGTGAGTGGGGCTATGACGGGCTGGTGCTTTCGGACTGGGGCGGTACTTACAGCGAAGCCGTCCCGGCCGGCGGGCTGGATCTGGAAATGCCCGGCCCGGCGCGCTGGATGAAAGCCGACCTCGTCCGTAAGGCGCTTGGCGAGGGCCGCCTGACGCCGGCCGCGCTGGATGACAAAGTCCGTCGTTTGCTGCGTGCCCTGCTGCGCACCGGACGGTTTGAACAGCCCCAACACCCGGAAGAAGGCGGGCTGGATACCCCCCAACAGCGTTCCCTGCTGCGCCGGGCGGCAAGCGAGGCGATTGTCCTGCTCACAAACGAAGGAGCGCTGCCGCTGAAAGGCGTCCGCCGCCTGGCGGTGCTGGGCGCAAACGCCCGCTGGGGCGAGATCATGGGTGGCGGCAGTTCAACCGTCATACCGTACTACGCCGTTTCGCCGCTGGAGGGCATCCGCCAGCGCGCCGGCGAGCAGACGGTGGTGGAATACGCCATCGGCGCTTTTTCGCACCGCTACCCGCCCTACCCCGAGCCCTCCTCCATGCAGACTGCCGCCGGGCAGCCCGGCTGGCTGCTGGAAATCTTTGACGGCCCCAACCTGCGCGGCGAGCCGCTCCACCGCCGACCGATTCGGCGCACCAACCTCTATTTTGGCGAACTTCCCGAACAGGATTTTTCTCAGCAAGGCATTTCAGCCCGTTTGAGCGGCATCTTTCTGGCGCAGGAAAGCGGCAGCCATACCCTTTGGCTGGAGGCGACCGGCGAAACCGATTTGACCCTGGACGGTCAGCCGCTGATTCAAATCCGCTCCACACCGGAGCAAAGTGTGACCCGTCAGGTAGAGGTGGAACTCACCGCCGGGCAGGCTTATCCGGTCGAGATAACCTACCGCGCCGCCAGCCGCCAGCCGGCCGGCTGGTTGAGGCTGGGCTGCCTGCCCCCCCATCCCGCCGACCTGATTGCCGAAGCGGTTGAACTGGCGGCACGCAGCGATGCGGTCGTCATCGTTGCCGGCCTGACCCCCGATTGGGAATCGGAAGGCTTTGACCGGCTGGACATGCGCCTGCCCGGTGAGCAGGACGAATTGATCCGCCGCGTTGCAGAAGTCAACCCGCGCACGGTGGTGGTGCTGAACTGCGGCTCGCCCGTCGAAATGCCGTGGCTGAATCAGGTCAATGCCGTGGTGCAGTTGTGGTACGCCGGTCAGGAGCAGGGCAACGCGCTGGCCGACATTTTGTTTGGGGATGTTTCCCCCTCCGGCAAACTGCCCACCACCTTCCCGCGCCGGCTGGCTGAAAACCCCGCCTTCATCAACTACCCCGGTGAAAACGGCAAAGTCCATTACGGCGAAGGGCTGTTCATCGGCTACCGCTACTACGATTTTACCGAAAGCGAAGTACTGTTCCCCTTTGGGCATGGCCTTTCCTACACCCGCTTCGAGTACAGCGATTTGCAAATTACCCCGCCGGAATTTCAGGACGGCGAAGAGGTGGAAGTGGCCTTCCGCATCACCAACTGCGGAGAAAAAGCCGGCATGGAAACCGCCCAAATTTACGTGCGGGATGTCCACTGCCGCCTGACCCGCCCGCCCAAAGAATTGAAAGGCTTTGTCAAAGTGGATTTGCAGCCGGGCGAAAGCCGGACGGTGCGGGTCAGGCTGAACCGCGAAGCCTTCTGGTTCTACGACCCCGCCAAACCCGGCTGGGATAGCGAAAGCGGTTGGTTTGAGATTCTGGTTGGCGCATCCAGCCGTGATATTCGCCTGAGCGGGACGGTGCGTCTGCTGCCTTCTGCTTCGCAGACCAGCGGCGGATTGGGTGTGCATTCGCGTCTGGGTGAAGTGCTGGCCGATGAGCAGGCCGCCGCGGTATTGCGGCGTTACTTCGGCGGTCAGGTTGACTCACCGCAGGTTCAAAGCCTGCTGGAACTGACGCTGGAAGAAATTTCCCTGCGCTTTCCGCAGCTGGCCCCCCCGGCCTTGCTGGCTGCCGTTGCGGAGGAGTTAAAAAATCTCCCATAGGGTTGACAAGCCCCGTACCTCTTTATATACTTAGAGTAGTTGTCCAACGGCTTTCGACAAATGACAACTACTCTTTTTTGTTTTCGGTAACCTGATCCTGAAGGAGGTTAGACCACTCTCAACACCCTGATTTTGCAAATCCTTATTACCCGATGGATGGGCTACGCCCGGCCGGATAATCCGGCAATCATTCCAACTTACCCCAACATTGTTTTTGGAGGAACCATGTTCAAGAAGTGGACGATCAAATTCGCCCTGATTCTGGTCAGTCTTTCCCTGATTCTCTCGGCTTGCGCAACGCCGGCGCAGCCAACTGCCGCCCCTACTGGGGTATCTCAGCAACCCACCACCCCGCCCGAACCGCCACCGGCTCAGGCAGAAACCCCTGCCTACCAGTGGGGTGAGTGGCGCAATACCGACCCCTACCGCCCCTATGATGAACGCATCACCGTTTCGGTGGTCAAGGGCGGCTCCGAAAGCGCCGGCACCCTGCCGGCCGGTGAAACCATCGAAAATAACCGCGCTTTGAAGTACATCGAGGACACCCTGAACATAGACATCACCTTCAAGTGGGTGGTCACCAGCGACGCCTTTCTGGACAAACTCAATCTGGCCATCGCCAGCAAAGATATCCCCGACATCATGATCGTGGATCCAATCCAGCTGCAGCAATTGACCGAAGCGGATGCCATCGAAGACCTGACCCCCTACATTGAAAAGTACGCCAACGCCGATATTCTGGAAAATTACAACCAGACCAAAGGGGTAGCCCTGCAAGCCGCCACCATCAACGGCAAGATCATGGGCATCCCCAACGTCCAGCCGCAGGCCGATGCGCCCATCATGGCTTTTGTGCGCCGCGACTGGCTGAACAAACTCGGTTTAGAGCCGCCCAAGACGGTGGAAGATATCGAGAAGATCGCTCGCGCCTTCATTGAACAGGATCCGGATGGCAACGGCGTCGCCGATACCTTCGGCCTGACCGGCTCGATGAACCCCATCAACGTCCCCAGCAACCTGCACGGCTTCGATGCCTTCTTCAACGCTTACGGCGCCTTCCCTGAGCTGTTCTACCGCGACAGCTCCGGCAAGATCATCTACGGCTCGCTCCAGCCGGAGGTCAAAGAAGCGCTGGCCCTGATTGCCCGCTGGTACAAAGATGGCCTGATTGACCCCGAATTTGCCACCAAAGACGGCGGCAAGTCGAACGAAATTCCGGTGGCCGGCAAGTCCGGCATCATGATGGGCCCGTGGTGGATTCCGTGGTGGCCGCTGGTGGATTCGGTCACCAATGACCCTAACGCCGACTGGTGGCCCTACCTGATTCAGGACAAAAACGGCGGGCAGACCTTCTCGATGGGCGATTACACCTACAGTTATGTGGTGGTGCGCAAGGGCTATCCTCACCCCGAAGTCGCGCTCAAAATTTTGAACATCCAAAACGATCTGAGCTACGGTTTGAACAATGCGCCGCAGTTCTACCCCAACTTCAACGAAATCTGGACCCTGCTTCTGCCCATCCCCTTCCTGATCGAGCAGCCTTACGTGGTGGAACGCATGGCGCGTGAGTACAGAGATGCGCTCGACGGCAAACTGGATCCGGCCACTTTTGGAGAAGCCATGAAGGTAGAATTTGAGCAGATCAAGGCGGATGTGGCCGCTCCGCGCAGCGACCCCTCCAACTGGGCTACCCGCATGGCGCGTTTGGAAGCCGGTTTGCTGCTGGCGCAGGGTTACAACGAGGTGCGCACCGATCCGGTAGCCGCCCGCGTCCTGTCGCTTGACCAGAACTGGCCTTCGCTGAAAAAGATGGAAGAGGAAACCTTCCTGCAGATTATGACCGGCGCCCGTCCGCTGGATGACTTCGATAAGTTCGTGCAGGACTGGTACAAGAGCGGCGGTCAGGCCCTGCTGGATAAGATGAACAGCCAGTAAGCCGCATTTCGTTCCTCATACAATGAAGAAAAGTGGAGCAATTCTACCTTCCGATGAGGGGGGTGAATTGCTCCACTCCCCATGGCTTTCTCAAAGTTCCTTGACAATCCTAAAACTTTGTATCGAAACAACCCCCACCCACCTCCCCCAATATCGCCAAAGCGATATTGGGGGAGGTGCAGGAGGGGGCCGATAATTCGAAAGTTGATGTAAAAATGATTTATCCCGAATTGACGTTAAGTCTGGATTTTTATCCGTTTTCTGTCTTCCTGGCCTGAGGTATCCCCATGCGTAAAAATTCGGATCGTTTCAGCTACTATGCAATGATCTTGCCGGGGCTGGTTTTGTTATTTGCTTTCACTTTCGTTCCCTTGTTTTATTCCATCATTGCCTTCCAAAAGTTCAACCCGGCTCTTGGCATTCAGGGTTCGCCGTGGGTCGGACTGGACAATTTCCTTTATATCTTCCGTGTGCGGGATGCGCGGCAGGTGTTCTACAACACCATTTTCATCGCGGTGATGAAAATCGTCCTGCTCGAACTGGCCGCCATCACCTTTGCCCTGCTGCTCAACGAACTGCGTTACCTGCGCGTCAAACGCGCCGTGCAAACCATGGTCTATCTGCCGCACTTCCTCTCGTGGGTGATTCTGGCGGGCATCCTGCGCACCATTCTGGCGCGCAACGGGCTGCTCAACGACTTTTTAGGCTTGCTTGGCATCGCGCCGGTCTATTTTCTGGGCCGGCCGGACGTCTTCCCGTGGCTGATCATCCTCAGCGATGTGTGGAAGGAATTTGGCTTCGAAGCCATCCTTTATCTGGCCGCGCTGACGGCAATTGACCCCACCCTTTACGAGGTCGCCGAACTGGACGGCGCCAATCGTGTTCAAAAAATGTGGTACATTTCCATTCCGGGCATCCTGCCGACTATTGTGCTGGTCGCCAGCCTGAGCCTGGGCGGCATTCTCAATGCCGGTTTCGATCAAATTTTCAACCTGTACAGTCCCATCGTCTATTCCACCGGTGATATTCTGGATACCTATGTTTACCGCGTCGGCCTGATTCAGGGGCAGTACAGCATTGGTACCGCCGTCGGCCTGCTGAAAACAGTCGTTTCGCTCATCCTGATCGGCATCTCTTACTGGTTTGCCGGCAAGTTTGCCAATTACCGCATCTTTTAGGAGGTACACACCTCATGGTCTATTCCAAACGACTGCAAGACCGCATTGTGGACTGGCTGATTGCCGCCTTTTTGCTGGCGCTGGGCATTTCCACCCTGCTGCCGCTGGTCAATACCCTGGCCATCTCGCTCAGCGAACGCGCGGCGGTCAGCGGCGGAATGGTCAAACTCTGGCCGGTGGGTTTCAACCTGACCGCTTACGATTACATTTTGAAGGATGTCAAGTTCTGGCGTGCTTTCGGCATTTCGGTGCTGCGGGTGGTCCTGGGCGGGCTGCTCAACTTTGGACTGGCCATTTTGACCGCTTTTCCACTCTCGCGCAGCGAAAAGGCCTTCCCCGGCCGCACGGTTTTTGTGTGGCTGTTCGTCTTTGGCATGATTTTGAACGTCGGCATCGTACCCTGGTACCTGACCATTGCCGGTTATGGGCTGATCGACTCGATCTGGGCACTGGTTCTGCCCGGCGCAGTGCCGATCTGGAATGTCATCATCCTGATGAATTTCTTCCGCAACATTCCCAAAGAACTGGATGAGGCCGCCCGCATTGACGGCGCCAACCCCTGGCAGCTGCTCTGGCACATTTACCTGCCCACTTCGCTTCCGGCGCTGGCGACCATCACCCTGTTTTCCATCGTCGGCCACTGGAACTCCTTCTTCGATGGGCTGATTTTGATGAACAACCCGGACAACTACCCGCTGCAAACCTACATTCAGCAGCTGGTCATTGCCGACCGCCCCATCCTGCACGGCGGGCAGGCACAGTTGATGGCCAAACTCTCCAACGCCACGCTCAACGCTGCCAAATTGTTTGTGGCAATGATCCCGATTCTGATGATTTATCCGTTCTTGCAGCGTTACTTCGTGCGCGGCATCATGCTCGGTGCGGTCAAAGAGTAAGCCACCTCACGACGAGAATCGCAGGATATAGCGCGAAACTCCGTGGATGAACAGGCGCGCCGATTCGCCCGCCTCGCGGTCGGTATCGCCTTCTTCCAGCCCGATCACCTGCGGGTACCAGCCCTTTTCATCCAGAATCTTAACCGGCGGCGTCCAGCTGTGCGGGTCGCTGATGTCAGGCGTCAGGCTGAGGTAAATGCCGTCCTGCCCCCAGCGCGGGTCAATGGCGCGGTTCATCAGGATGACATACTGCTGCAAGAAGCGGTTCCAGTGGACTGAAGGCCCCCAAAAGGTATCCGGCTGCGGGCTGTACCAGTCGGCCTGCACCGGAATGACCGGCGTCACCGCACCCAGCAGGCCGGGTTGCGTCCAGCCGCCGTTGTGCCATTTCCACACCCGCCCCACCGGGCAGGCGCGCTCCTCAAAGCGCATGCGTGCCATAGAAATGCCCTGCTGGGCCACATCGCGGTAGTAGGTTCCGAAAAGGAAGTAAAAATAGCGTCTTTCGCGGTCGAGAATCACGCTGAAATCGCCGTTGCCGCCTGCAAACCAGTAGTTATGCTTTTCAAGATTGAGCGTTTCCGGTCCACCGTTGAGGATGATGCCCAGATCGTCCCAGGTAGCGCCGTTGTCGCGGGAAACCACCGCCCCAATCATCGGCGCCGTCAGCCGGAACTGGCGGCCCTGTTGATACTCCTCGCCAATCAAATGAGCCGGTTCGTTGTGATACCAGCCGTAAAGGGTGCCGTCCTCATCCGGGAAGACCGACTCGATCCACCTGCCCCCGTCCCGCCAGGCGGTGTAAGTGATTTCTCCGATTCGGGACAGGTGATTCAGGTTACTGCCCGCCGAAAGCACCGGGTGACCGGTGGAGGTCAGCACGCGTAGCTCACCATCCCGCCACCAGCAGGGGCTGTTGCAATCGGCTGGGCTTGGGAAGCGCATTTCTTCAACCGGTTCAATGGCAATAGATATATTGGCTACACGCAATTTTTGAGGTTCGCTCATCTTCTTTTCTCCGTATTCTGCTTCGTTTTTGTGTTTTACCGCACCATCAGCAGCAGCGAGCCTTCCTCCGGTAGAAAGTCAATCTCCAGCCCGTCCTGCATCAGGCTGCGCCCGCTGCGCTGCCATTCCACTTCCCCTTCCAGCCCGCACAGCGTATAAACGCGCTCCGCCTGCAGCTGCTGCAGCCGAATGATTCTGCGCTCCTCGCCGCCCGTCAGGCGGAAGACGAACAGCAAATGCTCGCTCCCATCCGGCAGGGCATACTGGAAAGCCGCCCAGCGCTCGCCCGTCCCGTTGCGCCGCGGCTGGTCGGTCAGGCGGTATAAATCCGCCTCGCGGATAAAGCGGCGCACTTGGCGCTGGTACAGGCGGTTGTGCTGTCCGATTCGCTCAGCCAGCCAGGCCGGGATTTCGGTCAGTTTTTGGGAGATGCCGTACCAGCCCAGCATCGAGATGCGCGTGTAATAATCCCATTTTTCGCGGGTCAGGGCGGGGTCGAACGGGTCAAAGCGCTGGTAGGGCGGCGGGTCAGTGTTGCGCCAGTGGCTGTACGTCCAGTGCAGCAGCACATTTGGGGCAAGCATGGCGCTGGCGCCCCAGAATATCTGCAGGTCATGCACCGGCCAGTCCGGGTCGGAAAGAAAGGTCATGTGGGTATGGCGCAGCATGCCCAGGTCAATGCGCAGCCCGCCCGATGAGCAATTTTCCAGCACCACATCGGGAAAATCCTGCCGGATGCGCGTCAGGACGCTGTAATAGCCGCGGTAATGCTCGTACAATCCGTCGCCTTCCTGATGGCCGTGATCGGTGCGGTTGCAGCCGGCGCCCGGGTCGAGGTTGAAATCCACCTTGATCCAGTCCGCCCCGAATTCGCGGATCAGCCGCGCCAGAGTCTGATAGGCCCACTCGCGGGCGGCCGGGTTGCCCATGCACACATAACCCAGCGGACGGCCATCCCGCAGAGCAGGCAGCTCCGGACGTTCCACCGCCAGACTGGCCTTTTCACCCAGCGCTTCAATTTCGCACCAGATGCCGAACTTCATCCCCAGCGCATGAACCCGCTCCGCCAGATAACGGATGCCGTTTGGAAAGCGCCGCCGGTTGACCAGATGCCAGTCGCCGCGGTAATCGTACCAGAAAGTTTCGGCATCCGCCGGGCCAAACCAGCCGGCATCCAGCGTGCACACCTCAAACCCCAGTTCGGCGGCCTTTTCGGCGTTGGCCAAAAACACCGCTTCGTTGATTTCGACATCCTCATACGGCCACCAGTGATTCCACTCCACCGGCAAACGCTCCGCAAGCGGGTTGCGCGGGTACCAGAACTGCCGTCCGACCCGTGCCAGCCGCTGCGAAATCTCATTCAAGTCGGCCCCGCCCGCCAGCACCAGCGGCGCACCGCTCAGCGCTTCGCCCGGCTTCAGGCGTTTGGAAAACTGCCAGTCGTGCAGCCCGCCGCTCAGCTGCACCCCGCCGCCATCCAGCGGCTCAAAACGCAACACCCAGTTGCCCGACCAGGCCACCGCCAACGAGAGCGCCTCCCCATCCGGTGTGAACATTGCCGCAAAAGGATG
>NZ_JBRCOK010000016.1:0-5539 GCF_053501535.1 Bellilinea sp.
GGATACCCCTCCTTCCCCCTCCGACACGCCGGCACAGTCAAAAAATCCCCCTCCCCAAACGGACGACTCAACCGAAGACTGATCCTGTTTGCGGCAGACTGCGTGGGTTTACTCGGAATCCGTTTTGTCCTTGTTTTCGGATTCTTCCTGATCGCCTTTCAATCCTTCCCGGAATGAACGGATACCGCTGCCCAATTCTTTGGCAATTTTGGAGATTCGGCCAACACCAAACAAGAGCAGCACTATCACCAGAACAACCAGCAACTCCCAACCGCTGAAGTTTCGTAGCATCTCTCACACTCCTTCGAAATCAAATTCTAACATAAAAAACGTTCAGTTTTCACCTCTGGCAGGGTTGGCAATTTTGGCCATCCCAATGCTCAACAGGTACAACACCAGCAAGGGGATCATCAATAATCCCATGTTGACCGGGTCGGGGGTTGGGGTGACGAAAGCCGCCAGCACCGCAATGATCACCACCGCCACCCGCCATTGTTTTGCCAGCGTTTCTGCCGTCACCAGCCGAAAACGGGCCAGCAAATACACCACCAGCGGCGTTTCAAAGCTGACCCCAATCCAGAATAACAAACCGGTCACAAAACTGAAGTAATTGGATAAACGCGGCGTGGTGGTAATACCGATAAAACTGATCAAAAAGGGCAAAGCCGCCGGCAGCATCACAAAATAGGCAAACAATACCCCGCTGACAAACAGCAGAGTAGCAAACGGAATGGCAATGAGCAAACCGCGCCATTCGTGATCCTCCAGCGCAGGGCGGATGTATGCCAGCGCTTCATACAAGATGTAAGGGAAGGCCAGAATAAAACCGCCCAGCAGCGAAACCCGCATAAAAACCGAAACATTTTCAGTTACCTCAATGGAAATCAGCCGGTCAATCCCCCCAACCGGATAGGCAAGAATCTCAATCAGCCGCTCGCCAATGGCAAAACAGACCAACACCGCGAGGATCATCGCTACCAGACCGCGCAGCAGGCGCTGGCGCAATTCATTGAGATGCTCCGGGATGGTCAAATCTGCCCGGTTGACCTTTTTTTTCGGGGGAGATGACGGTTTTGCACCTTTTTTACGAAACTTAAACATGCTGTTTCTCTGATCCGCCGGGACGGCTCTGAACCGAGCGCTCCTCGCGGTCAAAATTCAATCCCTTGGGGTATGGTTCCCCCACACAGCGGATAGAAAGCGGATTTTTTCAAGGTCATGATGAGCGCCGCCGCCCTCGTGATGATTATACGTATAAATCCGCATCTCTTTGGGGGCAGTGATGCGGTTGTAGACCGCAAAAATCGTCGAGGGAGGACAAATCTCGTCCATCAGTGCCACCGAAAAGAGACAACGCGCTCGGATGCGTGGAGCGAAGAACACATTGTCAAAATAGGCCAGCGTCTTGAACACCTGCTCGGTGCGGTGACGATGCACCTGACAAAATTGAGCAATTTCCTGATACGGTCCGGCAGGTGTGATTTCTATGGCTCGCTGGTAATGGCACAGATACGGCACATCCGCCATACACACCGCAATTTCCGGCAACAAACCGGCTACGGCCAGACTGATGCCGCCCCCCTGACTGCCGCCTGTCACAGCCACACGCCCGGCATCCACCAGCGGAAAACTGCGTCCGGCCTGCACGGCGCGTACCGCATCCACGAATACCCGCCGATAGTAATACGTTTCCGGTGAAAGCACACCCAGCGTCATAAAACCGGGCGAATGCGGGCTGCTGCCTTCGGCCACATCTGGTGTATCTCCCTGCCGCCATACACTGCCCTGCCCGCGCGTATCCATCACCAGATGGGCAAAACCGGCGCTCGACCAGAGCAACCATTCAGTGGGAAAACCGCGCCCGCCGCCATAACCTGCATACTCGACCACCAGCGGTAAAGGTTCTTCAGCGTTTGCCGGCAGCAGCAACCAACCTTTGATGGGCTGTCCGGCATAGCCGTTGAACGTCACATCATAGGTTGTGACCGTGCGTAAGCCAAAATCAACCGCCTCAAAACGGGCATCCAGCGGATGGCTTCTGGCCTGTTCCAGGGTGGCCGCCCAAAAAGCGTCAAAATCTGCCGGTTCGTTCAAAACCGGCTGATAACGGTGCAATTCTTCTAACGGCAAATCAAAAAAAGCCATGCTGCACCTCGCCGCCGCTTATTCGCCGATGGCTTTACTCCGAACCGGTTTCGAGATTATCGAGCACATGCTTGAACTCGGCCGCTTTGTCGCCTTCGGCATGGCAGGAAATCACGATGATCGCCGTACAAACCACCGAGCCCGGATTGCGCCAGCGGTGAGGCAAATGAGCCGCAAAGATCAGGCTGTCACCCGCTTCTAACTGGTAACGCTGGTTATCCACTTCATATTCCAGGTGACCACGCAAACAGAAGACAAATTCTGAACCGGTATGAACAATCGGATGCGGGCCGCTGTTGGCGCCATTTTCCAGCGTGATGATGAACGCATTCAACCGCCCGCTGAATGATTCGCTGCCCATGCCCTCCCAGACTCCCCTCAGGAAGGGAATTCGGGTACGCTCATGCGCCTTGCTGAATACAACCTTCTTGCGCTCTGCTTCCTCGCGGAAAAAATCCGTAATCGGAACGCCCAGAGCGGTGGCGATCTTAAACAAAGTGCTGATGGATGGAGAAGTCAACCCTCGCTCGATCATGCTCAACGCATTGGCAGAAAGGCCGCTATTACGCGCCAGAGTGCGCATGGAAATACCGCGTTCTTCGCGCAGTGCTTTCAAACGCTGACCGACATCCACCGAAATGGCTTCCTTACCGAATAAATCCACTCGGCACCTCCCGGTACAAAAATGAACCAGCCTGCCAGGCAGGTTGTCAGGGTTATTTTACCGTTAAAACAGTCCAATGACCCGGCCGGTTTCCAGATCCAGATCCACATCATAAAATGCCGGGCGCGTGGGAAGACCGGGCATGGTGCTCATCGTTCCCACCAACGGGTACAGGAAACCCGCCCCTACCGAAGCGCGGATATCCCTGACCGGGATGCGGAATCCTTTGGGAACACCTTTGAGCTCGGCATTATGGCTCAGGCTGAGGTGAGTTTTCGCCATACAGATTGGCAGCCGGTCAAAACCGAGCCGGGTGTATTCAGCAATGCGTTGTTCCGCCAGTGGCTCGTAATCCACGCCGTCCGCGCCGTATACTTCGCGGGCAATGATTTCGATCTTTTCTTTGATGGGAATATCCAGGGGGTAGAGGAAGTGGAATTGGGAGGGTTTTTCAGCGGCTTTGACCACTGCCTCAGCCAATGCAATCGCACCTTCACCACCCTGCGCCCAGTGATTACAGATTACCGCATCCTCCGCGCCGCCTTCTTCTACCGCCACCTTGCGAATCAGGTTCAATTCGGCTTCGCTGTCGGTGGCAAAGGAATTGATGGCGACCACCACCGGCACACCAAATTTGCGGGCAATCCCGATGTGTGCCAGCAAATTACCCAACCCGGCACGCAGCAAGTCCAGGTTTTCATTGGTGTAGGCGTGATCCAGCGGTTTACCGGCCACCACCTTTGGACCGCCGCCGTGCATTTTGAGCGCGCGCACGGTGGCTACCATCACCACCACATTCGGAATCAGCCCGGAGTAGCGGCACTTAATGTTGAAGAATTTTTCCATGCCCATGTCCGAGCCAAAGCCGGATTCGGTGACCACATAATCGGCCAGTTTCAAGCCGATCATATCGGCGATGATGGAACTGTTCCCATGCGCAATATTGGCAAACGGCCCGGCATGGACGAATACCGGCGTGCCTTCCAGGGTTTGCATCAGGGTCGGTTTGATGGCATCCTTCATCAGAACCGTCATAGCCCCCGCCACTCCCAGATCATCGGCATTGATTGCCTCACCCTTGCGGTTGGTACCGATGACCATTTCACCAAAGCGGCGGCGCATATCCGCCAGTGAGGTTGTCAGCGCCAGCACCGCCATAATCTCACTGGCGACGGTGATGTCAAAGCCGGTCTTGCGTTCCATGCCTTTTTCGTTCGGACCCTGTCCAATCGTAATCCCGCGCAAAAAGCGATCACTGGTATCAATTACCCGCCGCCAGGTGATCGAATCCGGGTCAATATCCAGCCTTACAAAACGGCTGCGTTCTTCCGGCGTCATCTCATTCGGGTCGGTTTTGTCAATGCCCAATTTTTTCAGGCGGTTGAGCATGTTAACCGCAAAATGACGTTTGCCCTGTTTATCTTTGGGGAACAAACGCTCAAACAATTGCTCATCAGTGGCTTCCGATTCGTGCAGCATGCGCACATCAATGGCTGCCGCCAGCAGGTTGTTGGCCGCCGTGATGGCGTGAATATCGCCGGTCAGGTGCAGGTTGAAATCCTCCATTGGCACCACCTGACTGTAACCGCCTCCAGCCGCCCCGCCTTTGATGCCAAAGGTCGGGCCCTGGCTGGGCTGGCGGATGCAGGTCATCACCGACTTACCAAGGTGCGCCCCCAGCGCCTGACTCAATCCGATGGTTGTGGTTGTTTTTCCCTCCCCAAGCGGTGTGGGGGTGATGGCGGTTACATCAATGTATTTGCCGTTGGGCACTTCTCGCAGCCGTTCCAAAACCTCCAGTTTCACTTTGGCTTTGTAAGGGCCGTACAGTTCAATCTCATCGGGATTCAGCCCCAATTCCTCAGCCAGTTCGGTGATCGGCTTCATTTTCGCCTGTTGGGCAATGTCAATATCCGCGGGTACGGGGGTCTGGCGTTCCAAACGGATGGGTCTGACAGCCTGTTTTACAGCCATGATTTCCTCCTTGGATGTTCGGTTTTGGGGGAATTACCTTTATTATGGACGAATTACACAGGAAACGCAAGCCTTTTCAGTTGCTTTTCCGTCTTATTGTCAGACAAAAACAGGGTTCAGAGAACCCTGTCCGATGGATTTAAGAATCCTGTGATTTCAGAGGGGAGGGTATACCGGCAATTAACTTTCCAGTTCCGCTTTTTCCAGCGTCTTTTTTACAAGCGGTTCGCCCAGCCTGCGTTCCACCTTCACGCGGGGAATACCAACCAGTTTCTTGCGCGGTTCGTCCCACACCTTCAAACGCACGGTTTTGATGCTGTCCGGTATGGTGATCACCCGCGCCCATTGCTGCATGATCGGCGAATTGCGCTGGCATTCTGCCAGATAGTAATTGGGAATCCGCGGGCTGAGGTGATGGATATGATGGTAACCGATGCTGCCAGTGAACCAATCCAAAATTTTGGGCAGCTTGAAATAGGATGCCCCCAGCAGTCCGGCCGCTACATAATTCCAGTTTTCCTGGCGTTCCCAATAAGTATCTTCAAACTGATGCTGGACATAAAACAGGAAAATGCCCATCGAGCCGGCAAAGAAGATCAGCGGCAGTTGAATCATCAAATACGCCTGCCAGCCGATGATCAGGCTGATTCCCACCGCAAGTCCCAGCATGGCGAGGTTGGTCAACCAAACACTGCGCGTCTGGCGCTTACCGTAATTGGGCAAGGGAAGGCGGTGCATGATCACAAACATGAAAAT
>NZ_JBRCOK010000017.1:0-15857 GCF_053501535.1 Bellilinea sp.
AACCGCAAGAACGGGCACGACCAGGAAGGTTGCCACATTCCAGGCAAAACCGATCAGCGAGATGGCAAATCTGCCCAGACCACGGCTGCGTTCGGAAACAGCGCGCAGAATCATCCCTACTGTGGCGGCAATCAAAGCATAGCCGATGATATTCAAAAGGCGACTAAAGGCAATTTGGAAGCCCTGCCCCACCGTTGGATTGCCGCCCCGCAGGCGGATGACCGCCGCGCCAACCAGAGCGGTATTTGCGAAGAAGATGACCGTATATTGAACAATGTAAAACAGGAAAATGACCAGAAATCCAAGGATTTGAATGTTGTCTGAAAACAGGCTATCTACCAGGCCGCTCAGAAACATTGGCAGCGCAAAAGTGAGTGTAACGATCAGAGTGCCAATGGCAGAAACGATTGGAAAGACAACCAGTTCCTTATCGGCCAACAATACCCGAAAACTGGCTTTGACCAATTCCCAGCTGTTGCGTAACTTTTCCATGGTGTCCACCTCCACAAGTAATTACGACAAAACCCCTGAAAGGTTGCATTTTGGAGCTAGTCGGCGCTCTTCTCCGGCGGCTGGCTGTTTTTGCCCCGTCCCAACTCTTGAGAGCGTTCATAAGCGGCCCAAATGGCCCGGCTGAGCGCGGTGCGAAAACCAGCTTTTTCCAGATAATACAGCGCCGCAGCGGATGTGCCGCCCGGGGAGGTCACCTGATTACGTAAATGGGCAGGGTGGTCTTTTTTGAGGGCGTAGTATTCCACTGACCCGCGGAGGGTTTGTGTGACCAGCTGTTCAGCAATGCGGCGCGGAAAACCCAGATGGACTCCGGCATCAATCAGGGCTTCCATGAAAAGAAAGACATACGCCGGCCCGGTGCCCGAAAGGGCGGTTGCCATATCCAGGTAGTTTTCTTCCTCGACAAATATTTCCTGCCCCAGTGCCGATAAGATCAGACGGGCGGCTTCTAACTGAGGCTCTGTTACAGCGGGTGAGGCGGTCCACACGGTGATGCCCTGTCCAATTTGTGCCGGTGTGTTTGGCATTGCGCGGATGACGGCGGGATGTTCCAATCCGCTGCTGATGGTTTGAATAGAAGCACCGGCGATGATGGACAAAACCAAAGCCCGGGAATCAATTTTTCCGCGCAAGCCGGCAAGAACAGCCCGCAATTTTTGCGGTTTGACCGCCAAAATGACAATATCAGCGTTGCTGACGGCTTCAGCGTTGTCTGTGGTAAAACGTATACCATAATGTTCAATGAGTTCGCTGCCGCGCTCCGGGCGAGGACCGGCGGCGATGATCTTCTGTGCCGGCAGTACCTGATTGCGAATCAAGCCGGCGATGATGGCTTCTGCCATCACGCCCGGACCAATGATTGAAAGGGTTTGTGAATTCATCATAAGATTATTTCCACCTTGTCATGATCTGGATGGAGCGGTTGTAAACCGCGACCAACGCGCAAAAATTGCCATGGAGAGCAGCCGTCCCACGCTCTTTTCCTGTAAAGCAACCTCACCACATGTCCAGTCGCCGTCGGTGTGTTGGATTAATTCCTGCAGGGCGTATTGTAAAGTCAGCGCTGAGGCTTTGACTGCATAGGCTGTGAGGACGACAAAAAGGGGCTGATCAGCCAGCACTTGTTGACAAGAATCGAGCAAATTGGGCAAAAGCCGGAAGAATTCCCACACCTCACCTTTTGGTCCGCGACCGAATTTAGGAGGATCGAGGATTAATCCTTCGTATTTTACCCCGCGGCGTGCCTCCCGCTGGACGAATTTGACCGCATCATCCAGAATCCAGCGGATGGGTGCAGAATCCAACCCGGAAAGAGTTTGATTTTCGCGTGCCCAGTTGAGAACTTTACGGGAAGCATCCACATGGGTTACCTGCGCTCCGGCCTGTGCCGCTGCTAGAGTGGCAAGACCGGTATAACCAAACAGGTTCAACACCTTGACCGGTTTACCGGCGGCTGAGATTTGTTCTGAGATCCAATCCCACTGGCACGCCTGTTCAGGGAAAACCCCTACATGCCGGGATGCGCTGGTTTGCACATAAAACGAGAGCTTTTTATAGCGCATCTTCCACCGTTCGGGGAGCGGTTTATGGTGCTGCCAGTGACCGCCGTTTTCTTCGGGGCTAGGTACAAAGCGGGCGTGAGCAGCTGACCACCTACTCTCCGGCAAAGCCGGCGACCAGACGGCTTCAGCCTCAGGACGAATCAGTTGGAATTGCCCGAATCGTTCCAGTTTCCAACCGTTGCCGCTGTCCAGCAACTCATAATCCTTCCAGTCGGGAGAAGTCAGGATGCAATAGGGGATTGGCAGGGTTTGTTTGGAGAACATACCTTTTATGAAAGCGAGTATATCAGATTTTGACCTGAACAAGTCCCCCGGCTTGACAGGGGATTGAGCGCAAAAATCAGGATTCTCAACCGGTCTCAAAACCATGCAGCGCTGTTCGACAGGAACGGCATTGGGCGTTATAATCCTCAACGTTTTGGAAATCATCACCTGAAGTTCGATGAGGTAACGCTGATGCAGGCATTTGATTTTGACCATGTGATTGATCGTCGAAGTTCGGAAAGCATCAAATGGCATGCCTTTGCGGAAGATGTCCTGCCCATGTGGGTCGCAGACATGGATTTTGCAGCTGCGCCGGATATCATTGAAGCCTTGCAGCAGCGCATTTCGCACGGGGTTTTTGGGTATCCGGCCGAATTAAAAGGTTTGAAAGAATCCATCATGGCATGGTTGGAAAAACGTTATGCCTGGAAAATCCAGGCGGAAGAATTAATTTTCCTGCCCGGGGTGGTGGTGGGATTTAATCTCGTAACCCAGGCAATCTGCGCCGATCAGCGCGGTGTCGTCATTCAGACGCCGGTTTACCCGCCTTTTTTGAATGTCGGAAAAAACGCGGGCGTACCGCTGTTGTCTTCCAAACTGATCAAGGGCAAGAATGATCGTTACGAGGTGGATTTTGATTCATTCAACCATTCCCTCGATCAAAATGCCGGCATGTTTTTACTGTGTAATCCGCATAATCCGGTTGGGCGGGTTTTCACTCGTTTCGAACTGGAGCAGATGGCTGAAAATTGTCTTCGGCGGGATGTGATGATTTGTGCCGATGAGATTCATTGTGATTTGGTGTACGAAGGCAGCCATCACATTCCGCTGGCTTCGCTGGATGACGAAATAGCTCAAAAAACGGTTACGCTGATGGCTCCCAGCAAAACTTTCAACATTCCGGGGCTGGAATTTTCCTTTGCCGTGGTGCAGAATCCCGAATTGCGGCAAAGGATTCATCAGGCACGGCGCGGGCTGGTGGGGGGTGTCAATTTGATGGGGATGGTCGCAGCGCAGGCTGCCTATCAGTATGGAGAAGTGTGGCTGGAGCAACTTCTGGCTTATTTGAAATCCAACCGGGACTGGTTATATCAGACGGTGGGCGAGCGTATGAAAGGTGTTCAAATGCCGCTTCCGCAGGGAACCTACCTGGCGTGGCTGAATTTTCAATCTACCCCAGTCGGAAATGATCCTTTTACATTTTTCCTGAAAGAAGCAAAAGTGGGATTGAACGATGGTTGTGCCTTTGGCAAAGGCGGTGAAGGGCATGTCCGCCTGAATTTCGGCTGTCCGCGCAGTTTGCTGGAAGAAGGCGTCAATCGCATGATTGCAGCGTTAGAGAAAAACCAAAGAGGATAACATGAATCAAACCGCTCAAACCCCAGATAACAGCAGGGGCTGTGGAGGCTGCTTTTTAAGGGGGATGGGGGTATTGGGATTTCTTTTTTTGCTCCCGATTGGAATCTACGCACTGTTATACGCCCTTGGCGCCTTATTAATCACTTCGGATGCGATGAAGGATGCCGATATGATTGTGTTGTTGGGGGGTGGTGACCGCCAGCGCTGGCAGGAGGCGGTCAGGCTTTACAAGGATCAGCCCTCAAGAATTATTTTAATTACGGAGACTGGCGACACCATTAACGAAATTGGCACCCGCTACAGTCTGCTGGTGCGCAATAATCTTTCGGCAATGGGCGTTCCGATGGATAATATCCGCATTATCCCGGAAGTTTCGCGTTCAACGGTGGAGGAAGCGAAAAGTGTGCGGGATTACATGGAATATTGGGGGCATACCTCCTGCATTGTGGTCACAGACCCCTATCACACTTTTCGCACCCGCCTGATCTTTCACGACACTTTTCAAGGAAGCCCGGTCAAAGTACAAATCCACGCGGTGAGAGGGCACTGGTACAAAGCGACCACCTGGATGTTTAGCCGAGAAGGTTGGGAAGTTACCCTCCTGGAACTGGCCAAAGTACTGGGTTACGTGTTTGGCGCTGGAAGGTAAACAAACAACAGAGCCGCTTTTCGCGGCTCTGTATGACGATTGAAAGATGGTTGTGGGGGTTACTGCAGTGGGACAACTTGCGCGGCTTGGAGACCTTTGGGACCTTTTTCGATAGAAAACTCCACTTTCTGGCCTTCCTTTAACTGCTTGTAGCCCTGCATATCGATTGCGGAGAAATGTACGAAGACATCCTCCCCATTGTCACGGCCGATAAAGCCGTACCCCTTGGCGGGGTTGAACCACTTGACGGTCCCGGTGAAACGTTCTGACATGCTTTACTCCATACTTTTTGAAGAATTTCAGGTCTGGCTCCATGAGCCGCTTGACCATGTATGACAAATGTATCATGTCTTAATTTTGGTGTCAAGTCAGAATGGTTTAGAATTTTTTGAATGCCGGGTAAAAACGACCCCTTTTCCTGCATTGGTGACCCGGCTGGCAGGGGCTGGTCGTTCCCGTTTGTTGGAAAGGGAGCAAGATTGCATGAAATGGCTGGCTGAGGCATAATAGGCATGAATCAATGGTAAATTAAAACCTGTGGTCAAGATGAAAAAAACAGATTTGCAAAGCCTGAAACGCCAGACCTTGCTGGGGGTTATCATTTGCTTGCCGTTGATTCTTCTGACTTTTCTGCCGATTTCTCCCCGACCGTTTCGGGAAATGGAAATCATCACCCGTCTGTATCAGGCGGAATTGCTGCAAAATCACGAGAAGGCTGCCCAAAATTTGCGGCTGTTGATGGAATTTCACCCACAGCGTGTGGAGTGGTGGGAGAGGCTGGCTTTTCATGAACTTGAAGGTGGAAATCCGGCGCAGGCAGCAGCCGATTTTGAGCGGGCATGGGAAGCCCAATCCATCTCTGAAAATGGATTGTTTGCCCTGAGTCGGACACTCTTTGATTTGGGCGATACGAATCGGGCAGTTGAGTTTGCATTGGCGCTGTTGGAAAAACCCGATTTATCGGTGGACTACTTTCCACAACTTACCCAGATCTTTCAAAAGTCCAACCGTTGGGACCTGGCTGTTCAGGCTGCCCGGCGCTGGTCGGCCGCTGAGCCGAATAACATTCAGGCAATATGGCTTACCGCGGTTTTGCAATCCTACCGGACGCCGGGGGAGGCCATCCGTTTGTTGACCCCGTTGAGTGCGGCGCGCGGTTCGGAAGCACGTCAGGCTGCCCGCCTGCTGGAGGCTTTGGAAACCGCTCAAGAAAATCCTGACCCGGCCTATCAGCGGGTTATTGTTGGTCAACGGTTGGGTGAATTAGGATATTGGGATGTTGCCGAGCAGGCTTTTTTAGAGGCGGTCAGCCTGTCGCCGGATTATGCTGAAGGGTGGGCTTTGCTTGCCGAAGCCCGTCAGAATTTGGGAGAGGATGGCTACCCGGATTTGCGACGCGCCTTTGAACTTAACCCGGCTTCGGACATTGTCCAAACCGCCATGGCGCTGTATTGGCGACGTCAGGATCAGCCACTGGTGGCGTTGAGTTATTTGCGCGTCCTGGCAGAAAAACACCCCACCGAAGGACGCTGGCAAGTTGAAATAGGCGCTGCACTTGCCCAAAATGGCGATTTGGTCGAGGCGCTCCATGCCTATCGGCGCGCAGTGGAAATTGAGCCGGAAAATGCGGAATTATGGAGGTCGCTGGCGGTTTTTAGCGCTTCGAACGGGTTTGATCCCCAATCCTATACTTTACCGGCTGCACAAAGGGCTTTGGACCTGGATGGCAATAACCCTGCCTCTCTGGATACTGCGGGTTTTGTTTACTTGCAATTGGGGGAATGGAAGGATGCGGAACAATTCTTGCAACACGCTTTGAGAGTAGATGAATCCTATGCCCCGGCGTTGCTTCATCTTGGTCAGGTTTATCTCGAAATGGGTCGAACCAGTCAGGCATTCCAGTATCTCAAAAGAGCTTCCGAATCGCGAGATGAGGTCATCGCCCTGACGGCCAGAAGACTGTTGCAGCGATATTTTCCGGATGAGGTAATTCAACCCTAGGGCAGGCATCTACACCTTAGCACTTATGAATTGCTGATTATCAGCTGCAGGAGGTTGTTCTCATGTTCAATCGTTTCCGCACCGGGTTGATTGCAATCGGCTTTTTATTTTTCCTCAGTGGATGTAACCTGATCAAACAAATCGAGACCTCTGCTCTGGCAGCGAGGGATGCTGGCAGCATTCTCTTTTATGATGACTTCTCGGATTCGGCCAGTGGTTGGAGGCAATGGAGTTCTCCGGAAGCGGTCATCCACTATCAGAATGGCGTGCTTGCCTTTCTGATCAATCAAGCCAATTACGATTACTGGTCATTGGCGGGTAAAAATTATACCGATGTTACCCTAGCGGTTGAAGCAGAACTGATCAACGGTCCGACCGACAATGACTTTGGTTTGATTTGCCGTTTTCAGGATGAATACAATTTTTACGCCTTCTTAATCAGCAGTGATGGATATGGCGGGATTGTGAAAGTAAAGGATGGAATATATCAAGTTTTAAGCAGTCAAAATGGGCTGGAATTTGGTAAAATGATCTCGCAAGGATATACCCGCAACCAGCTGCGCGCTGACTGTGTGGGGCCGCGTTTGACTTTGATTGTCAACCAGCAAAAGTTTGCGGAAGTGGAAGACACAGATTTCAGCATGGGTGATGTGGGGCTGCTGGCAGGGGTATATCAAACACCGGGTGTAGAAATTCATTTTGACAATTTTTATGTGATCAAACCTTAATGGTATGCGAATTTATTTTGATACAGTTGGCTGCCGCCTGAACCAAAGTGAAATTGAACTGCTTGCCCGTCAGTTTCGGGCTGCCGGCCATTCGATTGCTGAAACAGCTGCTGAAGCCGATGTGGTGGTCATTAACACCTGCACAGTGACCAGCGCGGCAGCATCGGATTCCCGTCAGAAAATCCGGCAGGCTGCCAGAGCCGGCAATGCCGCAATTGCCGTCACCGGCTGCTGGGCAACCCTGGAACCGGAAGCAGCCCGGCAAATGCCCCATGTGTCCTGGGTAGTACCCAACCAGGAAAAACACCACCTGACCGCAACGGTTTTGGGTGTGCCGCTTGAGACGTTTGATCTGGAACCGCTTGCCCGCCAGCCCTTGCCCGGAATTCATCAGCGTACCCGCGCCTTTATCAAGGTTCAGGATGGCTGTGATAATTTTTGCACTTTTTGCATCACCCGTCTGGCACGCGGCAAGGGGCGCAGCGAATCCATCGGTGAAGTCGTTGCCGACGTGAAGGCGGCTGTTGCCGGTGGGGCCCGTGAGGTTGTACTGTCCGGAGTTCATCTTGGGTCATGGGGGCAGGATTTTTCTCCGCAGTTGCATTTACGGCATTTAATTGAGGCAATTCTCTCGGATACCGATGTAGAACGGGTGCGCCTTTCTTCGCTTGAACCGTGGGATCTGGATGAGGAGTTTTTTCGCTTGTGGGAAAATCCGCGCATGTGCCGGCACCTGCATCTGCCGCTTCAATCCGGCAGCGCTGCAACCCTGAAGCGGATGGTGCGCAAAACCACGCCGCCGGCTTATCGGCGTCTTTTGGAATCTGCCCGCGCTCATTGCTCGGAGATTGCCATTACGACCGATGTGATTGTCGGTTTTCCGGGGGAGAGTGACGCTGAATTTGAGGAAAGTCTGGCTTTTGTTCGAGAGATGAACTTTGCGGGCGGGCATGTCTTTTCATATTCGGTGCGCGAAGGGACGGCAGCGGCGCGCATGAAGGGGATGGTTCATGGGGCAGTGATCCGGGAGCGCAATGCTCGCATGCGGGAGGTTTTGCGGCAGTCGTCCCTGAATTACCGTCAACGTTTCATCGGCAGCGTTGCCAGCGTTTTGTGGGAATCCTGTGATGAGGTTGGAGTAAACGGCTGGCGGCTGCACGGCCTGACGGATCATTATCTCCGCGTGGAAGCATTTTCACCCAATCCGTTGTGGAATCAAATCAGCCAGGTCAGGTTGGAGAAAATAACCGATGAGGGATTGCGCGGTGTCATCTTGAAAGATGGGAAGTAAGCCGGTTTTCGGTCGCATTCAACCGCGTTATAAGGCGCAGGGTAGCAATATAAGCTTTTAGGCAGTGTTAGACTTCTCCCTTATAGTCGAAAACTTCATCCAGCCAGTCAAACACAACCTGCTGCATAAGGCTCAGGTTATTGATCTGGCAGTGTGCATCTGCGCCGTCAGCAGCGGTAAATAAACGAAATTCTTTAGGACATTTGAGTGCGTTGTAAAATTCGCGGGCTTGAGCCATTTGTTCTTCCGACTCGCCTTCGCCAACCATGCACAATACTGGACAACTAATCTCATCTATTCTTTCAACTCTCGCTTGGCGTGCCATTTCCAAAGCTTCAGAAAGCTTGCTTACCCCGGCTTGCCAACAGAACTTTTCCACTGCAATCACAGGGAGTGGGCTTTGGAGGCCTGCCAGTTTGACCAGTGTATCTCCGACGAAGCCAGGGGCTTTTTGGAGCGCTGGCGGGATTTCTGCCATCGCAAGCCTATAAACATCAATGATTGGAGCGCTGGCAGCGCAGGCTTTGATGCGTTTCTCAAAGGTAACAGCGCGTGATACCATGTAGCCACCGCCGCTTATGCCAAACAACCCCAACCTTTCCGGGTCTACTTCTGGTCGGGTAAGCGCATAATCCACGACCGCTTTGATGGGCGCTTCGGAATCAACTCGGAAGAATAAGCCATCAAAAGGCGTGCTTCCCTGACCGGGCAGGTCCACCATTAGAACGTGGTACTCTCGGCGTATTCCTGCGGGGCCGACCCAAAAGTAAAGTTCTTCCGCGCAAGTCTCTCCTCCGCCTATCATGATCAGCGTCGGTGTTTTCTTGTTCCCATCATTCCCGTGCAAGAAGTAACCGGGCAGAGATTTGCCTTCGAACGGAATTCGAATTTGTTCAATAGGCAGAGTGAATTGAGCTGCTGCTTGACGGAAGCACCACTGCGCCTTTTGCCAGGTTTCACGCAGTCTTTGGTCACGTGGTCGGATAAAAATTGCCCCCATTTGATAGTAAGAGAAGGCGCGTAAGTATGCTTCGCGCGCACTTACACGATGCCCTTTTTCCAGTGCTTGTGTTGCCTGAGATTCAACCTGACGGGCAATCTCAACCCACGCCGAATACCAGCTGTCAGGATCTCCGTCTTTGACCTGAGAGGCAGCATAAAAACACTCACCAAATGCCGAACCGCCTTCGCTTTGGTGAGAGAGAATCCAGGCAAAGTAGAAATCCATATCGTCGTTCTGAAAACGGATTCTCTGCTTGCTGCGTTGCCATAGTTTCTCTTCATTCATACATAAGCCTTTCTCTTATTCAGCTGGATAAGGATAAGCAAGACCAATTACTGCAGCAGCCAGAATGCCAGCGTAAAACTGATCACCCCCCAAAGGCTGCCGGCAATCGTCTGGTAAAGGGTATGGCGCTTCAAGTGTACCCGTGACCACGCGACAACAGGGATGAAAAGCCAGACAGGCAAGGCGGAAATGCCGCCAACCCAAAAAAACAGAGAAGAAAAACCAGCTGTTGCTGCGGTATGGGCAGAAATTTTCCATTTCAGGTTGACCGCAAACAACCCGCTGGTTTGAAAAATTGCTGCTGCAGCTACGATTTGGAGCAGGTAAGGGGCGTTTGCGGTGTTAAGCAGGGCAAATGTGACCAAGCTGCAGCCAATACTCAGCAGGTAAGGGCGGGTGCGTTGATGGCGCACGTAAACATCCAAATCGGTAATTTGCCCGCGTTGATGAAGATAAACCAGGTAACCGGCTGGTGTGAGAATCATCAAGAGCAGGGTCAGGAAAGCCCATGCCAATGCAGCTCTGCTAAAATCTGCCAGGGCTATGGCGGCAAGCGCAACCGTTGCCACCAGCGGCGGTGAAAACAAACGGGAGATCCATTCTGCCAGGCGGTAATGCCATCTCTGCGGTACAATTGGCAGGATTTCGTTGGAGAGATTGAGCGACGGGTTGATTTCCATAGTTGTGATTTAAGAGTCGTTTTTCAGCCAATTTCCTTATTCAAATCTTAACCGCTGGCAGTTAAGGTTTTTTGATGGCGATGTTAAGATTTCGTCAATGGATTTTGTTATTAGAATTTCACTCAAACAGACATCGTTTTCAAGAAAGGAGTAAGTATATCTTCCATGAGTCAAAAGAAGTGGTGGCAGTCGGCTGTTTTTTACCAGATTTACCCGCGCAGTTTTGCGGATGGCAACGGCGACGGCATTGGTGATTTTGAGGGTATGATCCAAAAAGTGGATTACCTGCACTGGTTGGGGGTGGATGCCGTCTGGCTTTCCCCCCACTTTCCATCCCCTCAGATCGACTGGGGCTACGACGTGAGCGATTACTACGGAGTGGCTCCCGAATATGGCAGTATGGAGCAATTCATCCGCTTTATGGACGAATTACACCGCCGCGATATGCGCCTGGTGCTGGATCTGGTATTGAATCACACTTCCGACCAGCATCCCTGGTTTGTGGAGTCCCGTTCCAGCAGGGATAACCCCAAACGGAACTGGTACGTCTGGAAGCCGCCACGCGACGGCGGGCCGCCCAATGACTGGTTCTCCACTTTTGGCGGGCCGGCCTGGACATTTGACCCGCAAACCGGGGAGTATTACTACCACTTTTTCTTTGCTCAACAGCCCGACTTGAACTGGAGAAATCCCGAAGTCAAACAGGCGATGTTCGATGTCGTGCGCTACTGGCTGAACCTCGGTGTGGACGGCTTTCGATTGGATGCAATTGGCACCATCTTTGAGCGGGAAGGTTACCCCAATCATGCGACCGGTGATCATCTGGATGCCATTTATCGCGACTCACGGTTGGCGCGGACGAAAGCCGAGCAGCGAAAAGCTAACCGCCGCTGGCTGCGCATGTTCAGGCATCAGGTGGATATGCCCGAAGTGCACGAGCTGATGCGGGAGCTTCGTCAGGTGGTGGATGAATTTCCGGAGAAAGTCTTAATTGGCGAAACCGAGGATATCCGGTTTTACGGAAATGGAGAGGACGAACTCCATTTGAATTTCAATTTTCCTTTGATGCATACCAACCGTCTCACCCCGCGCTGGGTGCGGAAAAATCAAGAAGAAAGGCTTTCATCCCTTCCGGCTGGGGCGTGGCCCTGTAACACTTTGAATAACCATGATTCCGGGCGGATGATGAGCCAGTTTGGGGATGGGAAACATGATTGGCAAATTGCCCGTGTCAATCTGGCGCTGCTGCTGACCCTGAAGGGAACTCCGTTTTTATACAATGGGGAAGAAATTGGCATGGTCAATCATCTTGGACTGAAAGTGGAGGACTTTCGCGATCCGTTGAGCTTGCATGCCTACCGGCTCGAAATTGAATTGCTGGGCAGCTTGCCACAGGAAGCCGAATTGTATGCCATCCAGTACGGCAGGGATAAATGCCGTACACCGCTTCAATGGGCAAACCAGCCAAATGCTGGTTTTTGCCCGGCCGAGGTGAAGCCGTGGCTGCCGGTACACCCCAATTTTGGCGAAGGGGTCAATGTGGATGAGCAGTATAACCAGCCCGATTCGATGCTGGCCTATTACCGCCGCTTACTGCAATTGCGTAAAAGCCTGCCGGCTTTGATCCATGGCGATTATCAGCCGTTGGATCGGCACAACCCGCATGTGTTTTCATTCCTGCGCCGAACAGCAGATCAAACCTGCCTGATTGCCCTGAACATGAAAGCACACCGTGCAAAAACCCATCTTTCTGAAAACATAAAAAATCTGCGGTGTGTATTTTCAACACGCCGCAGTGAAGGGTTTGTCGAGAACGGCGTTCTTTCCTTGCAGCCGTTTGAAGTGTGGATTGGGCTGGCTGAAACCCTTTAAATCTTCAATTGGGAGATAATATTTTTCAGCACACCGGCTGATTTCTGCAAACCAACGATTTCCTCGTCGTTCAGGTCGAGGCGGATAATGCGTTCGACACCATCCAGATCCACGATGGTAGGCAGGCTCAAGCACACATCTTCGATTCCATAATAGGGTTCGTCAATGTAGCTGGAAACGGAAAGCACGGTGCCTTGATCGCGGATGATCGCCTCGCAAATACGGGTCAAACCGCTGGCAATACCGTAGTAGGTTGCTCCTTTGCGTTTGATGATGTCATAGGCCGCATCGCGGGTCTGCTCGAAGATTGATTGGAGAATTGCGTCGGAGCAGCCCAATTCATTCACAGCGCAGTACTGCGGCAAACGCATACCGGCGATGTTGGCCAGCGACCAGACGGGCACCTCACTATCGCCGTGTTCACCGATGATGTGGGCATGCACGCTGCGCGGGTCAACATCAAAATGTTGAGAAAGCAGGTAACGGAAGCGGGCTGTATCCAGCACCGTCCCCGAACCGATGACATGATTGCGTCGGAATCCGGAAATTTTGAAAGCCACATAAGTGAGAATGTCCACCGGATTGGTGGCAATCAGTAAAATGCCATTAGGATTGTTTTCCACAATTTTTGGGATGATTTGCTTGAAAATTTCGGTGTTGCGCTGTACCAAATCCAAACGGGTTTCGCCGGGCCGCTGAGCCGAGCCGGCAGTGATTACGGTGATGATCGCTCCGGCGGTATCTTCATAATCCCCTGCCCAGATGCGCGCCGGTCTGCCGAGCGGCATGGCGTGATTCAGGTCCATGGCTTCCCCTTCGGCTTTGGCGTGATTGGCATCAATCAGCACAATTTCACTTGCCAACCCACTTAAGAGGAGTGAATAGGCAAAAGTCGCCCCAACATTTCCGGCCCCTACAATGGCAACGCGGGTAGGTTTCTTGAATACGTGAGTCATGACATTTCTCCTTGCTTTGACTTATCGTTGAGATTGTTTTTCTTTGGCTTTGCGGGCTTCCATAAAGCGTTCGTAAACCCGTTTCCATGCCTGGGTGGGCTTCTCCGGTCGGTTTTTCTTGTGTTCGTCGGTGCTGAGGAAGAAAGCAAAGTCTTCCAATAAAATCGAGATGGGTTCGTCTGGAGAATGAAACAAGATCGGTTTGCCCAGGTTAATGGATTGTACCAGTACATCCGGTGAATAAGGTAGGCTGAGTGTAACAGGTTTCTTGAGCGCCTGTTCAATGCGGTCGCGGGGCAGCCCATGTTTGGGAAAAACATTGTTGAGGATCAGTTTGATCTTTTCGGGCGGATAGTTTAATTTTGCATAGGTATCCAATGCCGCCGCCGCCGCTCGGAGCGAAGAAAGTTCGGGAGCCAGAACCAGCAAGATGACATCGGCCATGTCGAGGGCAATCAAAGCGACTTCGCTGAAATCGTGCGGTAAATCGGCGATCAAATAATCGTAATGAGGGCGGAGCAGTTTGAGCGACACATTCAGGGTTTCATCGGAGAGCATTTCCGCTTCGGTAGGGAAGGTTGGTGCGGCAATAAAACTCAACCCGCTTTTATGGCTCTCAATGATCGAGTGCAAAGCTTCGGTATCCATTTCGATGGGGTCAATCCCTGCCAGGTCGGCCCAGGTGCGTTTCAGCGGCATGTTCAACAGCAAGGCTACCTGACCGGCCATCAAAACCAGATCAATCAGCAAGGTTGGGCTGTTCCACAGTGAACGAAGACCCAATGCCAGATTTACAGCCAGTGTGGAAGTACCAATTCCGCCGCGTAAAGAATGAACGGCGATCATCTTTGCCAGTTTGGTAGGAGTTGCCCCTTCCCCGCTGGGCAAGGCATGACGAATCACCTCCATGCGGCGGAGCAAAACGGTCATGCGGGCAACCAGTTCTTCCGGCTCAAATGGTTTGGTGATGTGATCATCTGCGCCGGATTCAAACGAGGCCAGTTTATCCTGTAACCCTGCCTGACTGGTCAGCACCATGATGGGAGTGTGGGCAAAGGCGGGATCGCGGCGCAGGCGGCGAGTAACTTCATAGCCGGAAATGTCGGGCAGGTTTAGGTCGGTGATGATGATATCCGGTTTGAGAATGTTGGCGGCTTCCAATCCCTGCGTGCCGGTCAATTCGGTGTAAACCATGTGACCCAGCGGACGCAGGGCATGTTCTATCATGCGATGGAAAATGATTTCGTCATCAATCAGCAGTACGGTTGCCATCCTTTATCCTTTGGGGTTATTTTCTGCTGAATGCTGCTGGGTTTTCATTTCTGCCAGTGCTTTTTTTAGCAGAGGGATCTGATTTTCCATTTCAGCAATCAGGCTATCCGCTCCATCCAAATCACCATTGGCTGCTTGCATATCCAGCTGGTGGGCAAGGCGGGTCAGTTTGACGGCTTCAAAATTGGCGGCCACACCTTTCAGGTTGTGAGCATGGAGTTTTATGGTGGCTGCATTTTGAGAATGTAACGCATCTTTCAATTCATCCAGTTTTGTTTCGCATTGCTGAATGAACTCTTCAAACGTGGCCAGAAAGAAGTCTAAATCATCGCCAAAACGCGGCAGAATTTTTTCGATGTATTGCGGATCGCCTAAGGACTGGGTATTCTTCCGGAAGGCCCGGCTGAGAAATTCATCCTCTTCAGAAAGGTTTCCTTCGGCGTTTGTTTCGTAAGATGTTTGTTGAGGAGTAACAGGGATTTGTTCGGTTTTGGGTAAAAAGCCATTGGAGTCGGTATCCAGGGACGGGAAGTACGCTGCAAATTCCGAAGAAAGGTCTGCTGGAATCGGTTCGGTTGGCTCATCAACCGCTGTGGATTGAAGCGGTTCTGCTTGAGAACGTTTTTGTCCCCAGTGTTCAATTGCGTTGAAAAGCTCGCGGGGCTTAATCGGTTTGGAAAGGTAGGCGTCCATCCCACTGGCGAGACAGCGTTCCACGTCTCCGGCGAGCGCGCGGGCGGTCATTGCAATGATGGGGGTATGGTTAACAGCACCTTCCCTCGAGCGAATCCGCAGGGTTGCCTCATAACCATCCATTTCGGGCATCTGGATGTCCATCAGGATCAGGTCGTAATTCTTCTGTGCGGTTTTTTCCATTGCAATGCGGCCATTTTCGGCTTCTTCCACCGTGTGCCCAAATTTGGTCAGCAAATTGACCACCACTTTGCGATTGACCGGATTGTCTTCGACCAGAAGGATATGGCGGGGAATAGAAGTTCGTAAACCCGAAGCGGTGGGGCGGCTTTCGGCGGGTGGTTTTACGGCGGCTTCGGCAGGCGGTGATATGGTGAGCGCGGCTAGCAAAGCATTGTAAAGCGCCTGTTGCCGAACAGGTTTGATCAGCGTTGCTGTACAGCCGATTCGGCGACAGTCTTCCTGGGAGACGTGAGTGCCAAGTGTGGTCAAAACCAGGATCTTAAGGTTGTTGTTGAGTAATGGTTCAATAGCCGCAGGCAGGTTGGGTTGGCCATTGACCAGCAGAAGCCGGTAATCTATCATGGCCAGTTGCACCGGCGCGCGATTGTTATCGGCAGATTGCAGCATACCCATAAACGATTCGCGATCGTCGCATTCGCTGACCGCAAACCCCACTTTTTCCAGTTCCATCCGCAGGGATTGACGGCTGGAAGCATTTGGATCGGC
>NZ_JBRCOK010000018.1:0-32579 GCF_053501535.1 Bellilinea sp.
ATTAACACCCGAACAGCGGAAATCCCCCTTCATTCAAATTGGCGGGCCGGGAATTGTCAAACCCAATCCCGAATTTGCTGTGGTCTTTGAGCGGCTGGATGGCAATCCTCATTTTATCCGCGCGGGAATGAGCAAAAAAGAGCGCACCCTGCAAGGCTTCGAACGCCTGCGCCGCATTATTGACGTGCGCGACCACACCTTTCATTACGACAAAATCATTGGCAGAACCAAGGATGGGATCAAAATTGAGATACAGGATGTCAATTTGCTGTTCAGCATCTGGCGGCAGAGCGGCAACACCCCTTTGAACAATCCTTATCCGGCGCATCTCCGCGATTTGTACTGGCTTACCTATCAACAGGTTGGTGAACATTGGACTCACGCAATGACCGAACTGGTCGAAGATCATCTCCTACGCTTCATTCAGAATCATACCTTCAGCGAGATTCTCTCGGCAGTAGGAGAACCTGAAATCCGCAGGCAGGTGGAACTGGAAAGCACCATCCAACGGATTGCATGGAGTCAGCCTTTGCGCCGCCCTTTGCGTTTTATTTATTCCCCTCAAATGCCTCAACCGCTGCCGCCCCCTGTTTTTGTCCCCCGTCCGCAGTTGAGCAATTTTTTCAAAAGCTTTACACAAGAATTTCCCCTGGCAGCCCGCCAGCGCGGTTTACGCCTGGAATGGATCAACGTCGGCACATGGAACACGACCCACCCCATCTTGCTGGACCAACACATCGAAGCCTGGCGCTTGACCAGCGAGAACATGACCCGTTCCAGTCCGCGTGTGCTGGATGAAATTCGCAATCAAGCCCGTTTACAAACCTATCAGCGCATTATTCAACAGGATATTTTTCTTGCCATTGCTCAGCTCAACAGGCAAGGTTACAAGCCCGACCAGGTTTGTTATGAGATTTTGCGTTATTTTGAAGCCCAGCTCAGTAAAATGATTGCCGAACTGAGCTCGCAGGGACAGGTCGTCCCAACCAGACTGATCACTGCCAGACAGTGCATTCACACCGCTCTGGAAAATTTCCTTTCCAGCAGTGGGGCAACTTTCCTGTAAGAAGGGTTGGATTGTCTGGTAGAATAAAAAAATCAGAACTTTCCGCCAACCCAAGAGGATCAGGTATGGATGTGGACAATTTTCATCCCGATAAACGGGTACTTGTGATTGGGGCTGCCAGTCTGGATGTGCTTGGGCAACCCATCGGCACACCTGAGTCCGGCACCTCTAACCCTGCGCATGTTCGCACCTCTTTTGGCGGCGTTGCCCGCAACGTGGCTGAAAACCTTGCCCGTTTGGGCCAGCCTGTTACGCTCGTTTCTGCAGTTGGCAAAGATGATCTTGGTAAACAACTGCTCAATCACACCGCATCTGCCGGCGTGGATGTCAACTGTTGTATACAGGTCAGCGATGCCGCCACAGCCGCGTACATTGCCATACTGGACGACAAGGGCAACCTTTCCTATGGGCTGGATGACATGACCATTCTCCGTCATGTATCTTCGGCTTATCTGCGTTCCCAATCTGATTTATTTGCCCAATCTGCCCTCGTCTTTGTGGATGCCAATTTGGCGCCTGCCACCCTCAGGACAGTATTTTCACTGGCCAGGCGTCACAATGTGCCCGTTTGTGCGGATGCAACTTCCACCCTGCTGGCCAAACGCCTTGAAAATCACATCCCGCGCCTTTTCCTGTTGAATGCCAATCGCAGTGAAGCCTCTGCCCTGCTTAATAATCGCATCGAGGTCTATGACATGACCAATGCCCTGGCAGCGGCACGAGAATTTGTGCGCATGGGCGTGGAAATTGCCGTAATTCCAATTGGCGAAGGGGGAGTGTGTTATGCGACCTCGCAAACCTCCGGGCATATTCCCGCCGTGTTGACCCGAATTGTAGATAGCATCGGAGCAGGGGATGCACTGACTGCCACAACTTTGTTCGGCATTTTGAATGGAATGGACATTGACGAAGCCATCCGATTAGGGGTGACGGCTGCCTCTCTCACCTTGACTCATACGGGGGCGGTAGTGCCAAACCTCTCCCTTGAACTTCTATATGACAGATTGATTATCTAAATGAGCATCAACAACTTTCTTGAAATCGCTAACCCCATCCGTAAAGCGTTGTTTTCAGGCAAACCGGTCGTAGCGCTCGAATCGGCAGTCATCACTCACGGATTGCCGTATCCTTACAATCAGCAACTGGCATTCGAGATGGAAGACACCATCCGTCAGCACAATGTCGAGCCAGCTACCATTGCGGTTTTGAATGGAAAAATTCGGGTAGGTTTATCCCCCGCTGAAATCGAGCGGCTGGCAAAAATGAAGCACTGCCGAAAAATCAGCCGCCGTGATTTTGGGATTGCCTTATCGCAGAGCGAATCCGGTGGAACAACGGTAGCAGGTACACTGTTCGCCGCCCATCAAGCCGGCATTCGGGTATTTGCCACTGGCGGAATTGGAGGGGTTCATCGCAACGCGCCTTTCGATGTATCGGCAGACCTTCACGAATTAAGTCGTACACCACTGGTGGTGGTATGTGCGGGAGCCAAAGCCATCCTTGACCTGCCTGCCACCCTGGAAGTACTGGAAACTCTTGGGGTACCCGTGATTGGCTACCAGAGTGAGGAATTTCCTGCCTTCTACTCCCGTCAATCAGGTCTTAAAGTCAACCTTGCATGCCTACATGCCAGTGAAATTGCTCGGGTAGCGCTGGCTCATTGGGGAGCGGGTATTCATTCGGCTGTTTTGGTGGCGAACCCCCCGCCTGCTGAACATGCCCTCCCGGCAGAGGAAATCGAAACCATCATTCAACAAGCGGTGCGCCAGGCAGAACAGATGGGCATCCATGGGTCGGCTGTAACCCCCTATTTGCTGGAAAAAGTCAATCAACTGACCGGTGGCGCCAGTATGCAGGCAAATCTGGCTTTGTTGTTGAACAATGGCCGGTTGGCTGCTGATATTGCCATCGCCATCTCGGAAATGAGCGGGGCGTCACCCCGGGTTTAACATCCAACCGCTTCAGGGTGTGGATGTCGGCCAACGCGTATCGGTTGGTCGTAAGGTTCGCGTGACGGTGGGGGTTGGGGTTATCGTCGGCGTGCGGGAAGGCGTAGGGGTCAATGTTATTGTGCGGGTATGAGTAGGGGTTTGAGTCAGGGTAATCGTGCGGGTATGGGTGGGGGTGAGCGTCAGAGTAACCGTACGCGTAAAAGTAGGCGTGGGCGTCCCGCTGGCAGTAGCGGAGGGAGAAGGGGTGCGCGTGGGTGTTGCGGTTGGGGTAGGAGTCGGTGGTTCACCCACCACAGTGAACTGACCAAATGATTTCCACTGCAACCCAACAAAGATCCGTACCTGATATTCGCCGGGCAGCCATTCGCTGGCGGGTGGCTCACATTCCGAATAACCATAACCGCCAGTACTGCCTGTCCACGGCTCGGTCAGAAAACACAAAATTTTGTTATCTGCCAGGCGCACCCAAACCACCGACCACTGACCACCGGCAGACATTTTATCGTAGCTGAATGTGCCGTACAATTTGCCAACCGGATTTTGAAATTCAGTCTGGGGATCGACCGGCTGAAAGTCCTGGTCAATTCGTTTTGAAATTACCACCCGGCTGAAAACCGATTCAGGATTGGGTGTAATGGTCGTTTCAATTTGAGCAGCAATCTCATCCGGCAACACTGGCGTTGATGATTCGAGCGGCGTTTCGGTGAGTGTCGGCGTCAGGGTAATGGTTGGGGTAAGAGAAATCGTAGGTGTCAGGGTAATGGTGGGGGTCAGGGTGATGGTCGGCGAAGGTGGAAAGATCTGGTAAGCCACCGGTTCCGCATAGCGGTTGACCGCAAAGGCAAATCCACCCAGAAGAATCGCCATAAAGATTAACCGCCAGCCGCGCGAAACCATCTCGCGTCGCTTACGGAAATACAGCAACCGTTTACCGGATTGAATGGTGCGAACTCCGGTGATGATACTGAGAATTACGCCCAGAAGCAAAAGGAGAAAAGCGGTTTGAACGGCTGTGCGAATGTCCAAATTCATTGTGATATCCTGTTCGGCATAGCCACTATCGGTGATTATAGCACGACTAAAACCCTTCTACCGAAAACACCTTTCATTAATGAAAACCCGTCTTCGAATTCGTTGCAGGCAATTTTTAATTTAGGTAGAATCAATCTATAATGCCGCTTGCCGCTGGTACTGTTCTCAACAACCGTTACAGAATCGTCTCCATCCTTGGTCAGGGTGGGATGGGTTCGGTATATCAGGCGATGGATGAAAATTTGGGCATTGCGGTAGCCGTTAAAGAAAATCTATTTTTGACGGATGAGTATGCCCGCCAGTTTCAAAGAGAAGCCAACATCCTTGCCAGTTTACGCCATCCCAACCTGCCCCGCGTAGGAGATTATTTTACCATTCCGGGTCAGGGACAATACCTGATCATGGATTATATTGACGGGGAAGATTTACGCCAGCGCATCGAACGGTTGGGCACTCTTCCTGAAGAAGAAGTGATCCTGATTGGGGTGGCAATCTGCGACGCGCTGCATTACCTTCATACCCGCACACCTCCCATTATTCACCGCGATATCAAACCCGGTAACATTAAAATCACCCCCGAAGGGCAGATCGCCCTTGTGGATTTCGGGCTGGCCAAGGTAATGAGCGGTAACCAGCAAACCACCACCGGCGCCAGAGCCATGACGCCCGGCTACTCCCCGCCTGAACAATATGGTACAGCCCCCACCGATCCCCGCACAGACATCTACTCGCTTGGTGCGACCCTGTATGCCTGCCTGACCGGTACCATCCCTGAGGATGGCTTATCGCGGGCAACTGGCAAAGCAGAACTGACACCAGTGCGGGAATTTGCGCCCAAAACCTCCCGCAAACTGGCTGCTGTAATCGAAAAAGCCTTGGCAATCGATCCTGATGACCGCTATCAAACGGCGCTGGAATTTAAGCAAGCCCTGCTCAATGCCAGCGAGATTGACCGTCCGCCCATCAGCCAGATCACCGTAACTCCTCCACCCATACAAAACCTTCTTCCTTCCAGCGAAGCGCTTCCAGCCTCTGAAGAAGAATCGCAGCCTGTTGCGGTCATGGATCCTATGTTGAAAAGGCGTACTTCCAAACCGGTTGCCCGCCGAAGACGAAACAACGGTTTACTGCCATTTTCCCTGTTGCTGGCAAGCGTGCTGACCATCTTTTTTATCGTTGAACCGGGCGTTCCGCTGGCTTTGCGGAGCGCTTTGTTCCCGGCCTTACCCTCGCCAACCTTGTTTGTGAATTTTGCAACCGCTACACAGCCCATTGCCTTTGTCCCCCCACCCACAACAACCCCCACCGATACTCCCGCTCCACCTCCAACTTCAACCCCCACACCTGACCCCACCGATACACCAACTCCAACCGTCACCTTCAGCCCCTCTCCTACGGCATTGGGCGGAAGTGGTCAAATTGCCTTTGCCTCCAATCGAACCGGCCTGATGCAGGTTTGGTTGATGAATTCAGATGGCACCCAGCAGCGTCCGCTTACCAATATGCCGGATGGCGCCTGCCAGCCCACCTGGTCACCCGATGGGCAGAAACTGGCATTTATATCCCCATGCGCTGGCAGGCGTGATCAATACGAAAACGCCAAGATTTACATCCTTGACCTTACCAGCAGCACTGACCCCTTGCCCCTCCCCTTGCCCGCCAGTCCGGCTTCAGATTATGACCCGGCCTGGTCGCCGGATGGCAACCGGATTGCTTTCACCTCCACCCGCGCCGGCAACCCGGATATTTATGTTTACAACTTTCTGGATGGCAGCCTAAAACAACTGACCAGTGAGCGCTATGTCGAAAAACAGCCGGCCTGGTCACCCACTGGCACCCAAATTGCCTATGTTCGAGAACTGGTGTACGGGCAAATCTGGATCATGGCGGATAGTGGTCAGTTCCAGAACCGCTTTTCGCTAAGCGGTGAAGTGAATGACCTCTGGCCTCAGTGGGTACCGGATGGAACAATTATCCTGTACAGTCAATTGAAATCAGATGGCATTCCCAACTTGTTTGCCCTGCGCTACGAAGACCGCTTCACCACGCGGGCGGTACGCATCCCACCGCGCGGTCAGCCCGATCCAGGACCGGTTGCTCAAGTCAGTGTATCACCCGACGGAAACTGGCTCGCTTTTGAAGGCTGGCCGGATGGACGCAATCATGATATTTACTTGATGACCATCAATGGCGCCAACCTGACTCGGCTTACCACGGATAAGGATTTTGACTTTGGCCCAACCTGGCGCCCGTCACTCAAACCGTGAGGCAGGTCATTCCGCCAACAACAAGCGGTAACGTTCGGCAAACAATGCCGGCGTGCCACCGGTGTGCCAGAACAGGATGCGTTCCTGCGGTTTGAAATAACCCTTGCGAATGAGATCTATTAATGCAGCAGCAGCTCGTCCGGTGTAAACCGGATCCAACAGCAAGCCCTCATACCGTGCAAACAGGCGAATGGCTTCAATTTCTTCTGAGGAAGGAATACCATACCCTTTCCCAAGATACTGATCATTGACCATTACATCCACCGGCTGACAGTGAATCTTAGAACCGATTCTTTCGGCTGCCTCGTTCACTAATTCAGCAACCCGTAATTGTAATTCGGCGGCAGGATGATCTATGCTGATACCCAGTATTTTTCCCGCCCAGCCTGCTTTTAAGGCTGCTAACATCAACCCCGCTTGCGTACCGGCCGATGAGGAAGCAACCACGATCCAATCCACCTCCACCCCTTGGTTAAGAAACTCCTCAAATGCTGTGACGTAACCAAATGCACCCACAGGTGTCGAAGCGCCGAGCGGGATCAAATAGGGTCTTTTTCCGGCCACCCAGGCTTCTTCAAAGACCTGTTGAAGAACCTGATTGCGTTCTTCCGCCGCACAATAGATGATTTCTGCCCCAAAGAGGCGATCCAAAAGCACATTGCCGGAAGGCTGATCTTCCCTCTCCCCCGAAAGAACTAAAATACACCCCAACCCATATCGAGCCGCCAACGCCGCCGTCTGCCGGCAATGATTGGACTGCACCGCCCCAACCGTTATCAGGGTGCGTGCTCCGTTCGCCTGAGCTTCCGCAAGTATATATTCCAGTTTACGGGTTTTGTTGCCGCCCCCTGCCAGACCGGTCAAGTCATCCCGTTTGACCCATAGTCTAGCCCCGCCCAATGCTGCTCCCAGCCGCGGCAGCGGTTCAATCGGCGTGGGTAAATGAGCAAATCGAACACGTGGTATCATACACCAACCTCCCTGCGGGTTTGCTCCTCTCCGCGCCTGCGCATCCAGCTCAGCAGGCGTGGCAGAACCTGCAAATAAAGCGCATACATCAACGGTCGGGCAGGGTAATCCCATGCACCGATTGTGCGAATAACCTCTCCGCCGAGACCCTGCTTGAATCGAAACACCCCCCACATGCGATCCTGCTCATTGAATTCATCCGGTGCGCCCCATAAATCATAAACCTGACAGCCTCTGGCTTTTGCGCGCCGCATCGCTTCCCACTGGAGAGGATAATTGGGCATCTTGTCACGGTGAACATTGCGTGACATTCCATAGAGATACCAGGCCCGCCCGGCAAAGAAGAACAATACCAGTCCTGCCACCACCTCGCCTTCTACCTCCGCAAGCAGCACTTCGGCCATATCGGCTTCCAAAAATTCCCGCCAAACCGTCAGGTAATAATCTTCGTTTCGGATGGTAAATCCATCCCGCAACGAGGTTTCGGCATACATCCGGTAAAGCAGTGGCAAATCCTGCATACTTCCCAGTCGAACTTTTACTCCTTTGCGCTGCGCCAGACGCAGATTGTAGCGGCTCTTTTGCTTCATCCGCGCCAGCCACTCCTCCTCCGTACCACTTAAATCCAGCCAGACCGTATTGCGAAATTGAATTTGCTCCGGGGAAAAGCGCCATTTGCGTTGTTGCAGCCAGTCCACAACATTTTGTCCATACCCATCTTCAATCGCTTCTTCTGTTTGGGGAATGCCCCTGCCAACCACGACCTCCGGGTCTATCTTTATAAAAATCGCGCGCCGCCGCTGAGCCAGTTTTTCCAGATCAGAAATTACCTGTATGCCCCACTTTTCATCCCGCCAATCTAGCAGCGGACCGCGCGGGACATACATCACCCGAACTACATCCGAAAAACCACCCACTTTCAAGCTGCGTTCCAACACCATTGCGGCAGCCTTTATACGCCCGTTATCATCCCGCCAGATTTGAGGAAGCGGCCTCCAACGATGGCGCGCCTTGATATCCGCCCATTGACGGGTTTGCAAAATATGAGCAGCCGGCAAGTCAAAAATCAGGTTATTCCATTGGTGAAATTCCATGTCCATCGCTTTCATGAGCCGGTCAACGATGCCACCCAATCCGCAATCGCGCGGTCATGACCCGCACCGGTCAGGGGAGAAGGCAGCTCATCAGCGCTGAAAAAGCCAGCCCGGTCAGCTTCACCGTTCAAATTCAATCCTCCTCCGGTTAGATGTGAACGATATACCAGCAGCAGCCCATTACCGCGGGGATCATCATCGAAAAAATATACCCCATGCAAAACATCACATTGAGCTTGCAGGCCGGTTTCCTCGCAAAGTTCACGCTCGGCTGCCCTCACAGGGTCTTCATCGGCTTCCACATATCCGGCTGGCAAATACCAGCATCCCTGCCATGGAGGGGTTGCCCGTCTTACCAGCAGCAGCAGCCCTTTCTGTATGACCATGGCGGCGGCGCTCACCTTCAATTGCGGGTAATTTACCCATCCGCAGCGTGGACACATCTCTCGTTGGCGATTCTCGATCGGTTGCCATGTCAATTGTGCACCACACTCATAACAATAGCCCATGTCACTACCCATCCAAACGCCGCCGGGCGGTAATCTGCTGATATATTTTATACAAAAGCGGCTGGTAAACTCGATCCCATGCCCCAACCGAGCGGCGTATTTGCCCGCCAAAACCGCGTTTGAAACGGTAAACCCCCCATAAACCATCCTCCCGCGCTGAGAATTGATCTTCCAACACCGTTTCATCCTCATCCGGGATACCCCATAAATCATAAACCGTGCAGCCCCGCGAAGCCGCCCAGCGCATGGCTTCCCATTGCAGTAAATAAGTCGGCATTCGGTTACGCTCCTCGTTGGTGGATGCACCATAAAAATACCATGCCCGCTGACCAAAGGCAAAAACCATCAAACCCGCTAAAGGTTTTTGCTGATAGGTAGCCAACAATAAAGCGCACATCCCTTTGGGTGAAAACAAATCAAAAGCGCGTTGATAATACGCCAGCGAGTGCACCCCAAATCCATCTCGTTGACCGGTAACCAGCATCATTCGATGAAACAATTCAACATCGCTGGAAAATTCCACCACCACTTCCTTGCGCTGAGCAAGGCGGATGTTATAGCGGGTCTTCTGTTTCATGCGATTGAGCCAGTCCTCCTCATCTCCCGTCAGATTGATTTCCACCGTCCGGCGGGGTTGAATGGGATTGGACTGCTCCCAGCCCCGAAAGATCTCGTCTAGGGTTGGCTGCCCGGTGCACCCTTCCCAGCAGTCCGGTTCCACTTTTAGAAAAACAGCCCGTCTGCGGCGGCAATGTGCATCCACCTCAATCAACAGGTCTGCCCAGTCTGATCCAAGCGGCCCTTTGGGAATGTAAGCAACCGTCAGCCCAAGCGGCAAACGACGAAAAAGAATCTGAGCGCCGGAATGATCATTTGCCACACGCAGCGGCAGCCAGCCAAATGCCGCTTTGAACTCGCCCCATTCGGCAGTTTGCAGCAGATGAGCCGTCGGGAAACGAGCGATAAAGGAGTTCCATTGGTTTGCATCCAGTACAGGCATCAGATAATCGAGGTAATCTCCGGCGGAGGTGTACTTTGAATAACAGCGCCGGGAATAAATTGATCCATCAATTGAATGATCTCCTCGCCGGAACCTTCACGGGCGAGATTAATCAGCTCATCCACAAATTGGGTCAGCCGCTCACTGCTGAGCGGTTCGGTATTTTGTGAGCGGAAAATATCTGGATGTTCGGTAGCCAGGAATTGGAAACCCTCATCCCACAGGTCTTCGCTTAATTTTTCACCCGGGCGCACCCCTGTAAAAACAATGTCAATATCCTTGCCGGGTTCAAGCCCGGAAAGGCGAATCAAATCCTCTGCCAGGTCGAGGATGCGCACCTGCTGCCCCATATTCAGCACAAAAGTTTCGGCGCCCTTGCTCATCCCGGCAGCCTGCAAAACGAGGTAAACCGCTTCTGGAATGGTCATGAAATACCGCTTCATGTCCGGATGAGTGATGGTGATCGGCCCGCCGCGGGCAATTTGCTGCTTGAAAATTGGCACAACACTGCCGCGGCTACCCAATACATTGCCAAAGCGCACCACCGAAAACGCCATTCCTGTCCTCAAAGCCGCATCAATCACGAGCATTTCGGCAATTCGCTTGGTAGCACCCATCACATTCGCCGGACGAACCGCCTTATCGGAAGAAATCATCACCAACCGTTCCACCCGATGCTCGATTGCCAATTCCACCAGATTTTTGGTACCAAGGATATTATTGGTAACGGCTTCTTCCACATTGACTTCCATCAATGAAACATGTTTGTGAGCTGCGGCGTGGAAAACGATTTGCGGATGAAACTGGCTGAAAACCTGATTGAGCCGCATTCGGTCGCGCACATCGGCAATCACCGGACGAATCATCAGCGATGGAAAATGATCTTTGAGTTCTAATAGACCTTCAAAGATGCTGTTTTCTCCATGCCCCAGCATAATCAGTTCAGCCGGGTTATAGCGGGCAATCTGACGGCATAATTCTCTGCCAATTGAACCCCCTGCACCGGTCACCAGGACGACCTTATCTGCGAGTACTTCACCAATCCACTCCTCTTTTATTCGAGTGGGTTGGCGGCGCAGCAGGTCGGTAATATCCACTTCGCGTAATCGGCTGACACTGACTCGTCCACCCAACAGCTCATAAATGCCCGGCATTGTGCGGAAAGGAATGCCCTTCAGGCGGGCTACATCAGCAACCATCCTCACTACACGCCCTGGTGCGCTGGGTATGGCAATGATGACTTCATCCACCCGTAATTTTTCTAACCAGCGCGTCATCTCGTTAATCGTACCCACCACAGGTACCCCGTGAATCTGTTGTTTTTGCTTGGTTGGATTATCGTCCAAAAAGCCAACCGGTATCAGGTTCAATTGCGGATTTTTTTGCAATTCCTTGACGACCAGTGCGCCGGCATCACCGGCACCCACAATCAAAACCCGCTTCACCCTGCCTGCCTGCATTTCTCCAAAGCGGCGGCGAGTTTCTGCCAGAAATCGGAAAGTGAAACGCAGTCCACCAACCATTGCCAGCGAGAGCAACCAGTCAATGACCAACACCGAGCGTAAATAACCCGGCAGAAAACCGCGTGTGAACAGCAGCAACATCACCAGCGCAACGATTACTGAAGCAGTGCTTACAGCAATCACAATCAGTTTCAGTTCCTCCACAGAGGCGTACATCCACATGCGCCTGTATAAACCAAAAAAGTAGTACACGATCGGTTTGACTACCAGCGCAACGGCAATCATCCAATAGGCAAATGGCAGGTAAGCAAAAAACAAGCTGCTCAATTCAAAGCGCAGAATGAGTGCGCCAATCACCGAAACGACGATCAGCGCTAAATCCCCAATCAAAATATAGCGGTTACGAATATTGGGTTTATTCTTCATCTACCTACTGACCTTTAAATCCTACCACCGTACCCACAGTACGGATGAGGATGAGAAAATCCAGAAGTAAATTTCTGCGTTTGATGTAGTATAAATCGAACTCCAGTTTGATTGCATTCATCTCCACATTTTCGGCATACCCATAATTGACTTGTGCCCAACCGGTTAAGCCCGGCTTGACAAACAGGCGTGCCCGGTAAAAGGGGATGTGCTTTTGAAGTTCTTCAACCAATTCTGGCCTCTCCGAGCGCGGCCCAACTAAACTCATGTCACCGCGCAGCACATTGATAAACTGAGGCAATTCATCCAGGTGTGTCTTTCGCAAAAAGCGGCCCACCCGCGTGGCACGGTCGTCGTTCTTGCTGGCCGGGCGGGCAATCCCATCTTTTTCAGCATCCTGTCTCATGGTGCGGAATTTGATCATATTATATGGCCTGCCGTTTTTGCCCAGCCGTATTTGATAGTAGAAAATCGGAAAGCCCGAATCAACAAGGATGAGAAGGGCGATGATTGGGAATAACACCACCATCACAAACGAGCCAACCAGTCCACCAAAGATATCCATCAAGCGTTTTGCAAGCTCAAAAAAACCGCTGGCATGGACTTGATCTACAAATGAGCGCAACACCCAATCGGTTTGCAAATAATAAATCGGGATACGCCCCAGCAACTCCTCATACATGGTGGGCATGGTGGTTACTTCAATCCCCTGTTCTTCCGCTTCGAGAAGTCGGCTGAACATCTGCGGGTTCATTTCACCCGAGATGGCAAACACCAGATCAGTGACCTGATGCTCCTGCACCAGATCAAATAATTGCTCGTTTCCACCCAGAATGGGGTAGCCCAGAACATCACCACCAATCTTTTCCGGATCGTCATCTACCAGACCCACCAGATAAAAAGGCGGCGGCCAAATCTCTTTAATAACCCTTACCAGTTCACTGCCAGCGCGGCCAGCGCCCACAATCAAAACCCGCCGCATGAATAACGGCGTGGTAAATAATCGAATGTACAAAAAACGCCAGCCCAGCGTCAAAAAATAAGCCGACAGGATGAAAACTCCAACACCACGTCTGGGCAATGAGTTGGGTTCGGATATGAAAAAGATGAACAAATAAAGCACAAGGCTGATTCCCGCCGCCAGAGTGATTTCTTGTACTGTTTCGGTGCGAATGCTGGAACGGCGCGGACTGTACGACTCGGACAGCAATAAAAGCCAGATGACCGGCAGGAAAAAGAACCAGAGCGGCACTCTCTCCTGTAAAAATGCCCACGAAAAGCGATACCACTCAGCTCCCTGCGCCCAAAGATAGAGGGACAGCAAAAGGGAAACAATTGCGACCAGAAAATCCCCCAAAAAAAGGGTGGAGCGTCTTTCAGTTGGGCGTAGTCGAAGACCTTGACGGGGTGAAACGGAGCGCATACCCATACGGTAATTATCTCACGATTTGGCTGAGCGAATCATACTGACCAGAAAACCAGCCCCCCAGCAGAAATGCATGGTCGCAATCGCCAACGGAACGCCAATCACCAGATACCATTGACGCTTTTGGAATGCAGGAGGAACTGCGGAAAGTATCAGCACCAGCCCATAGATGATCAGCAGCCCGACCAGTGCAGAGCGGGCAGCCATAAAAAAGAAAGACAGCACCAGCATCAAAGCAACGGTGAGAACAAAGAGGGGCGGCAGCAACTGACGCAAACGCAGGGAGCGGGGATAGCGGCGCAGCATACGCCATTTCCAGTAACCGTAGCGCCAGTACTGCCGCGCCAGCGATGTCAGATTGGGGCGGGCATAATAAGTGCTGCGAATGGCAGGATCGAAAAATACACTCCCGCCATTTTGCCGGATGCGGGTATTCAGTTCGTAATCCTCATTGGTCAGCAACGATTCATCGTACCCGCCGATTTTTTCAATTAAGGAACGACGGAAAGCTCCAAACGGGACAGTATCCACCCGCCCCGCCTTACGGCTGTACCGGTAACGGGCATCCCCTACCCCCAGCCGATGAGCAGCAGCCACAGCAATCGAATGTCCTAGCCAGCCCGCGCTGCCAGCCTCAATGATCCACAATCCGCCGACATTATCTCCTGATCCTTCATTCAAATTGTGAACACTGCGCGCGATGTAGTCCTCAGCCGGCACACAATGGGCATCCAACCGAAGGATGATTTCTCCACTGGATGCCTCGATAGCGCGGTTGAGCGCTGCCGGTATGATCCGCTTTGGATTATCAATGACCCGAATATTAAGATCGGGATGAGATTGCTGAAAATCGGTAATTCGTTTGCGGGTATCATCTACTGAACCACCGTCGGCAATAATGACCTCTAGCAAATGGCGAGGGTAAGTCTGACGGTAGATAGCGTCCAACAGCAAGGAAATAGTTTTTTCCTCGTTATAACATGGGATGATGACCGAAACCGATTGAACCATTTCCTGTTTCACATCGGTTGATCGCTCAGATCTTTCTGTCAACAGCAGGAATTATCCTCCGGCAGTAGGGCAATCACTTCAATTTCCACTGCTGCTCCTTTGGGCAGCGCCGCTACCTGTACCGTTGAACGGGCCGGCGGTTCACTGGGGAAAAATTCTCCATAAATTGCGTTCACTTTCGCAAAATCATTCATATCCCGCAGAAAAATGGTGGTCTTAACCACCCGTTCAAAGTTTGTACCGGCAGCTTCCAGCAGCGCGCGGAGATTTTTCATCACCTGTCGAGTTTCTGCTTCAATTCCTCCCTGAACAATCTCGCCGGTTTGCGGATCTATGCCAATTTGCCCGGCAGTAAAAACAAAATGCCCACCCTTAACCGCCGCCGAGTAAGGACCAATCGGTTTTGGTGCCTGATCCGTGGTGACAACTTCTTTTCGACAACATTGCCTGCTCATGAACTGCCTCCCGTAAGGATTGTGGTGCTGTGATTTTAAGCCATGTTTGTTTTAAGGTAAAGTACAATTTCACAATTGGTTAAAAAAATATGCGGACGGCAGGATTTGCCTGCCGTCCTTTTAACAAACTTTTTTGTGATCAATAATGCAAGTCCTTAGGGCTTGCTGAAACGCGCTTGCGGAATACCCAGTAACTCCAGCCCTGATAGAGTAAAACGAGTGGGACAAAAATCAAGGCAACGATGGTCATCGTTTGTAATGTGTTCGGTCCAGAAGCACTGTTGTAAATGGTCAGGCTGAAATTTGGGCTGAGGCTCGAAACAAGCACACGCGGATACAATATCAAAAAAATGGTAGCCGTCGAAAGGACAATTGCCAGGGTGTTACTGGCAAACGCCCAGCCGTCCCGTCCCTGTCGGATAAACCAGCCACAAGCCAGCAAAGCCAGCACAGCGCCAATTGGGACCGGGCCGGGGTTGACTCCCAGCCTTTCCAGTATATCGGTAAACAGGTAAGTGGCAATGGTAGCGGCAACCAGCGCTACCGTAGTCCCCGCCCAGATACGCCTTGCCGCACGCCGGGCAGCGCTGGCAATCGGTTCCTCGGTTTTAAGCGAGAGGAAGATTGCCCCTTGCAGTAAAAACCCAAACAGAGTCACCAAACCACCCAGAATGGAATAGACATTAATCAAATCCCAAAAGCCGCCCACATAGTACTTCTGGGCATTAATGGGAACGCCCCGAATGAAATTGGCAAAGGCTACTCCCCACAACAAGGAAGGGATAAAACTGCCAACGCAGGTAGCCCAATCCCAAAACTTGCGCCACAATGGATTTTCATCCTTGGAACGGAATTCCAATGCGATACCGCGCACAATCAGACCAATCAACATCAGAAACAAGGCTAGATAAAAGCCGCTGAACAATGTTGCATACCAGTTGGGAAAAGCAGCAAACATCGCCCCGCCGGCAGTAATCAGCCACACCTCATTGCCGTCCCAATGCGGGCCAATGGTGTTGAGAATCATTCTGCGCTGAGTATCATTCTTGCCCAGAAACGGCAGCAGTATTCCCACACCCAGATCAAAACCTTCCAGCACAAAATAACCGACAAACAATATCGCAATTAAGATAAACCAGAGCGTGTTGAGATCCATAGCATCCTCCCTTATTCCCAGTAAGCCTGTTCTTCAACCGTGCGCGGTTTGGGCAGTTCCGCTTCTGCCCCGGCAATCGCGTACTTGCGCAACAGATAAACATCCGCCACCATCAGCAGTCCATAGACAATTGTAAATCCCAGCAAGGTAGTGATAACCATTCCGGGGGTCAGGTTCGGCGATACGGCATCCGCTGTACGGAGTTTCCCATAGACCACCCAGGGCTGCCTGCCCATTTCGGTCAACAACCAGCCAAAGATATTGGCAAGATAGGGTAACGCCATCGCGGGTAAAAAGAGATTCAACCAGCGTGTTTCGGCATTGAGTTGATTGCGCAGCACACGATACAGCGCATAAGCCGCGAAAGCCAGCATCAAAAAGCCGCTGCCCACCATAATGCGGAACGACCAGTAACTGATGCCAATTGGCGGAACATAATTGCCCGGCCCGTATTTTTGTTCATACTCATTTTGCAGGTCGAGGATACCCTTAACTTCCCCATCCAGACGGTTGTAGGCCAGCAAACTGAGAACACGCGGAATGCGCAGCGAAACCTGCTCACTCATGGTTTGTTGGTCCACAACCGAAAAAACCGAGAAAGAAGCCGGATTTTCGGTATTCAGCAAGGCTTCTGCCGCGGCTATTTTCATTGGCTGCAACCGCACCATCTGTTGCGCCTGATTGTGGCCGATCAAAATCACCATCAGAATGGATATTCCGCCAAATACCGTTGCCAGTTGGAAGGAAGGTTTAAAGACGTCTTCCTGTTTCCGCCTTAAGAGATGATAGGTACTGATACCCATCACAAAGAAAGCCGCCGTGGTAAACCCGGAAAATACTGTATGCGGGAACTGTCCCCATACATACGGGTTGGTCAACAGGGCTGAAAACTGCTGCATCACCAAACGGCCGCCCTCTTCCGCATACCCCACCGGTGATTGCATAAAGGAATTGGCTACCAGAATCCAGAACGCCGAGAGGTTTGAAGCGATCGCCACCAGCCAGATGGCTGCCGCATGAAGCGGTTTGGAGAGGCGATCCCAGCCAAAAATCCACACCCCCAAAAAGGTTGATTCAATGAAAAATGCCAGCAAAGCCTCAATTGCCAGCGGCGCGCCGAAGATATCACCCACATAGCGGGAGTACTCCGACCAGTTCATCCCAAATTGAAACTCTTGCACAATGCCAGTAACCACCCCCATGGCAAAATTGATGACGAACAATTTACCCCAAAATTTGGTCATGCGCTTGTAACGCTCGTTGCCGGTGCGCACATAGATGGTTTCCATAATGGCCACCAGAACCGAAAGCCCCAATGTAAGAGGTACAAAGAAGAAGTGATATACGGAAGTAACGGCAAACTGCCATTGAGATAGAATGGTCACCGAAGAGTTCATTGCGATATTCCTCTGTAGGTTAATTCCAACAAAATTTCACAAAAAAAGTGCGGATTGTCCGTTTATTGGTTAGTTTATGACTTCTACTTCACCACTGCTACGGTCAAATTTCCTGAATTGGGCATCAGAATGTCACCCCAGGAATCACCCCCTCATCATCCTCTGTCAACCCTTTGTGTGTTACACAGTTTCAGGCAGCCGGTAAAGAAAAGTAAAAGGTGCTGCCGCGGTTGACTTCGCTCTCTGCCCAAATTCGCCCGGAATGGGCTTCAATGGTGTGGCGGGCAATCGAAAGACCTAACCCCGTACCACCTCCCGAGCGAGATTGATCCGCCTTGTAAAAACGTTCAAAAATGCGTGAAAGGGCAGCCGGTTCAATCCCCACACCCGTGTCCTGCACCGAGAAAATAACCTGCCCGGCTTCTTTCCACGTCCGCGCCACAATTTCTCCACCTGCCGGCGTGAACTTGATCGCATTGTGAAGCAGATTGACCAGCACCTGTTCGATGCGTTCCGCATCGGCGAGTACGTTGGGCAAGCCCTCAGCGCATTCCTGGCGCAAGGTCAGGCCGGCTCGTTCCGCCTGCAATTGCATGCGTTCCACCGCCCGCGAGACTAAATCATTCGGCTGCACCGGCTTCAGGTTGAACGGCACCTTGCCCGATTCAATTCGCGAGAGTTCCAGCAGCTCCCGAACCAGTTGGGTCATATTGTCAATTTCGCTCTCCATTTTTTGCAAAAAGCGCCGTGCCGCTGGGGGATCTTCCAGGGCGCCTTCCTGCAGAGTTTCGGTTAACGCTTTTAGCGAAGCCAGCGGCGTGCGCAATTCATGGGAAACATTACTGATAAAATCCCTGCGCACCACTTCAAGCCGTCGTACGCGGGTCAAATCCTGAAATACCAGCAGCGTATTTTCGGGCAGCAAAGGTTCAAGCGGAGTGGCAATTCCCTGAATGAACAGACGCTCCGGCGTGGTTTCGATGGTTGCAATCTGCTGACGTTTGGTTTTCACACAGGTGCGCCACAGTTCAACAAAGGGATGCTGGCGTACCACCTCTACCAGAGAATGACCCAACGCCCGGCTCGAATCAACATTAAAAATCCGCTCGGCGGCCGGGTTGATCAAAGTCACCAGACCCTGCCCATCCACAATCAGGATGGCGTCGTTCATGTTTTGCAGAACAGCATCCAGCTTGCTGCGCTCTTCCCGATATCCCTCAATTTGTTCGCCCAATCTTTTTGCTATGCGAATAAAAGCCTGGCTGAGGATTCCAATTTCATCCTTGCGGTGAGTCGGCAACTCGATGTTGAAATTGCCAATTCCCAGCCGGGAAACTTCGCGAGTCAACTGGCGCAATGGCGTAATTGTCTGATTGGCAACCAGAAAAGCCAGCAAAATCGTCAAGATAATTGCCAACACTGCATTGCCTAAAATGGTATTCCTCAATTCCAATAAGTCCGACTCGATTTTTTCGATCGAGCTGGCAAGCCGCACAACCCCAAGCGGTTGATTATTATCGTCAATCCGCAAGGCAAGATAATAAAGCCGCTGGCGCACAGTATCACTGAATCGCACCGCGCTCCCTTCGCCGTCCCGAAGGGCCTGTTGAACTTCCGGACGGTTGAGGTGATTTTCTACCTGTAGGGGGTCCCTGCCCGATTCGCCAATGACCTGCCCATCCGGCAGGATAATGGTCACCCGCACACGAGTGATTCCGGCATAATCATTAACCAGATTATTCAATTCAGGGCTGATCCGCCCTTCCCGCAAATGATTGATCACATCCCGGGCAATTAAATCGGCTTCGGTACGCAGCGTGTTGCGTAAATTTTCATAGTAGGTGCGCTCCATGAAACGGTAAGCATACAAACTAACCCCGCCCACTGACAGAATAATCAGCAGGATGAATGGAATGGCTAACCGCCATAACAGGGAGCGTTTCATCTTATCACTTATCCCTCAAAACGATACCCTGCACCGCGAACGGTCACAATCCGCATCGGCTGGGCCGGCTGAGCTTCGATTTTTTCCCTCAACCAACGCACATGAACATCCACTGTACGGCTATCGCCGATATAATCCCATCCCCATACTCTTTCGAGAATAAATTCCCGCGAAAGAACCTGGCCGCGATGCTGAGCCAGAAAGAGAAGTAATTCATACTCCTTGGGTTTGAGGGGGATAATCTGATCGTTCAGGCGTACCTCACGGCGGGTAATATCAATGACCAGATTACCAAAAGTCATTATTTGAGAAGGTGTAGCCGGCTCACTGCTGGCTGCGCTGAATTCCTCACGCATCAGGCGCACCCGGCGCAGCATGGCTTTAACCCGCGCCAGAAGTTCGCGCATGCTAAACGGTTTGGTGAGGTAGTCATCCGCCCCGACTTCCAAACCGACGACACGATCAATTTCATCGTCCCGGGCAGTCAACATCAATACCGGTGTGGTCATCTCCTGCCGCAGAATACGGCACACTTCAAAGCCATCAATGCCCGGCAGCATGATATCCAGTATGATCAGATCGGGATGTGCTTTGCGGGCAACTTCCAGGGCTTTAATCCCATCCCCCGCCGTTTCCACCTCATAACCTTGCCGGGTCAGGTTGTATGCCAGGGTCTCTTGCAGGGTTTGTTCATCTTCAACAATCAAAATTTTTTCTGGCATGGTTAAAACCTCATTTCTTCAATTATTTCCGCCAGCCGGATAGAGAACTGCCTCCGATTATAGCAATTTTCTACGGCCCTTCTGCCCGCAAGGCCCATTTCTCTGGTTTTTTGCGGGTCGGCAGCCAGACTTCGAATCACTTGTGCCAATGCTTGGGGATCTCCCGGTGGAACGGCAATGCCAGCGTTGTGGGTTTCAACCACCTCGCGGATTACCCCATCAATTGCCAGCACCACCGGTTTTGCAGCAGCCATATAATCAAATACTTTATTCGGATAAGTGGTTTTATACCATTCCAGTGGTTTGAGGATCGCCAGACAGGCATCTGCCGCGGAGAGAATTTCGCTCATCTCTTTTTTTGCTACCGGCGGCATAAAGATGACATTGGTCAAACCCATTTCTTCCGCCTGACGAATTAAACGAAATTTCTCTTTGCCATCTCCGACCAGTACAAAGCGGATATGGGGTTCGTCCCTTAAAATATTTGCCGATTGAAGCACGACTTCCAGATCATTGGAAAGGCCATGCGCACCGGCATATAACACCACAAATTCTCCCTCTAACCCCCATTGCTGGCGCGTTCGGCTGCCGTTCTGATGCGGGTCGAACATGGACGGATCCGCTCCGTTCGGGACAAGTTCTACCCAACGCGCTCCGTTACGGCTGACATGCTCGATGAAACCCGGGGAGTTGACCATCACCCGGTCGGCATGACGGTATAAAAAACGCTCCAACCCCTCCGATAGCCTGATCAGCGACGGATTACGCAATACACCGGCTGCAACCGCAAAGGCCGGCCATAGATCGCGCACCTCAAAGAGAAAACGCACTCCTTTTATGCGGGCTATGAGCCAGGCTGTTACTCCTTGAAAAATAGGCGGTGAAGTACCCCATACCAAATCTACCTGTTTTACCGACAGTCCAACCAGGAAGGAAGAAATCATAAAACTGAAAAAACTGACCAGCCGGTGGAAAAAGCTTTTGTGCAAAGCTGGATAGGTAAACACCCTCAGGATGGTAATACCCTCTTCAGGCTGTTCCCGCTCCAGCCATTGAACTTTATCCGTTTGGCTTTTACCGGTGAGGTAGGAAACCGGGCTGGCAACAATCGTGACCCGATGACCACGCGAAACCAGAAATCGCGCCATCTCGTAATGTCGCGTACCGCCAGCCTCATCCAGCGAAGCAAATGCCTGATGGATTAATAACAGGTGCATTAATCTGATTTTATCTTAAAACATTCAATATGCAGGGATTTCTTAAATAAGGTTCAGCGTGCGCAAATCTCAAAATCAGTCTGCAGTTCTACTGGCAAATGGACATCCGCTTGAATCCACAAAGAAATGGCTGGCTGCCGCACCAGATAAGTGGGTGAAAACCATCCCAGCAAGGTATCCAGCCCTTCTTCCGGCTTACCTTTCAAAACCTGACCCGCCCTCACCACCTTAAACTCCAGGGTGAAGGATGGTTGACTATTAAGAGAAACACGAACTTGAAATTCCCCATAATCCATGAGGATTCCGTTGTCCTCCGGCTTCCATTTTCCATCCTGCAGAAGCCAGTGCAGACTGACCTGTCCGCTGGTCAGCCTCGGGTGCAGTGGCAGCAAACGGTCGGTTACTTTCCAGCAACCCCGCTGCACCCATTCCAGCCTACGCTGCTGCTGAACACCCAAACGGCGGTAGCCATATCGCTCCGCACAGACGATCTCATTTTCCACAGCCTTCTTTTCCACAAACTGTGCCTGATCCCAATTCAACCATAGGAACTTACCTGCCCGCAACATGGGCTGCTGGCGGTTGAAGACCGGTGCATTGTGAAGTTCAGCCAGCGCCAATCCATTCTGCCAGGGGGGTGGCAAATTGTAAGCATATGTCCCGGCATCACTTACCAGGCGAACACCATGCCGCCAAAGTTCAACCTGCAGTTGATCGGCGTGGGCCGGCCGGTTGGTGAATTTTTTCGCCCTCAAACTAGCCCACTCGGTCACATCTCCCAGGCGTCGAACTCCCCCTAATGCCGGCTGGCTGATTTGTTGAGGTAAACGGGAAAGATCCAGGCCGAACCAGTGAGCCAGTTCATCCCAACCCCCGCCCGGCAGCGCCCGCTCACCGGTAAATGCCGCCGTGCTCGCTTGAAGTATCGGACGAAAATCCTCGCTATGACCGCCCAGCGGCAGCAGATGTGCCCCATCATGGTGGCCCAAATTAAGCGCCTGACCGCTGGTTTCGTCCATCACCCCTCGCAGCCAGGCCGAAGCCAGGCGCAGTTTTTCTCGTATCCCTTGCGTCAGCGGAATACCCTCCAACCGAGCAATTCTATGGGCTATCAAAGCCAGCGTCAGCATGAGGCGGTGATAATTGGTGCTGTGTTGAATATACTCCCCATCCGCTTCAATTTGATGTTCAATCGCCCACTCAAACCACTTCCAACCGGTTTGGCGCCAACGGCGTGCTTCCTCCCAATCGGGCAGAAGGTAAGCGGCGAGCAGCAGACCTACCGCTTCGGAAAGTAAATGATTATTATTCTGGGCACGTGCGTACAAAAGCGTTACCTCAATCCTTCGGGCGTGATGCACGATGGATTCGGCTACATTTCGTTTTCGCTCTTTATTAAACCACGGAGAAGTTTCAAATACCTGCACTGCAAACGCCAGCGCCATCAACCGCAGCGCCACTTCCTGCGCGGAAAGCCAGTTTTCCCCACCGTTCACCGGGTTGTTTTCCAAAAATTGTTCCCAATAGATCCAGAAACATCGGGCGTAGCGTTCATCGCCGGTCAGGCGGTAAGCCCGGCCCAGCGGGAAGGCCCATCCCAGACGAGCCGGCTCCCAGATTTGTTTGATGTCCCCTTCTACACCCTGCTCACGGAGAACGCTCCAATGCCGATTCGGGTGAGGTGGTTTGAGATTCAAAGGCTGCGGCGCACCGCCAAATAACCTGACCCTGCCTGCTAAAATCTCTTCTGCTTCTGCAATTCCATCTTCGCCGCGCAGGTGATTCCACTCTGAAAGCTTTATCGGATCGGGAAGGATGAATACATCGGCCCGCAACGGGGGGAGGTGGCTCAATTTTTTGCCGCCAATGGGCGTCAGCCAGTGGTAATACCCGCTCTTGATACCCAGACGATAAACCGCCAGGGAGAAGAGTGAAACAGGCCCCACTTCTTTGATCAGCCAGTACGCTTTCTTCCACACGGGAACATCCATCCGGGAATTAAGCCTGATTGATCTCCATATCAGCCTGCTGGCGCAGCGATTCCAGCGCTGCAAAACTGGCACGCGTTACACCCAACAGGTGATCATAGGGGATCGGCGGCTGCCCGCCCTGGCGAACGGCTTGCACAAATGCCTCCCATAAAGCCTGATGCCCTTTATCCTGTCGCAAACGCGCTGTAAATTTCTGGCGCTGGCCATTCTGCAACAACTCGAGCGACCGATAATCCTCCAGCACTGCCACCCGGCCGGCACAAAAGACTTCCACCCTTTCTTTGGGTAAAGTTTTGTCGCCATTGGCAAGGTAGGTGACCGTGCCAATGGAGCCGTCCTCAAAAGAAAACGTCATGCTTACATTATCCTGCCGATAGCGTTCACCATCCGGCAGCCCAACGGTGCGCACTCGAAGGGGTGGTTTGCCCACCAGGAAGGTCAGGTAATCTATGAAGTGGCAACCCTCGCCGATGATTCGCCCTCCACCCTGCTGCGGGTCGTGCAGCCAGTGGGTCAAAGGCAAATAACCGGCGTTGACCCGGTAGTGGATGAACATCGGTTCGCACCGGTTTTCCAAAAACTGAGCCATCTGGCGCGTAAACGGCGCAAAGCGGCGGTTGAAGCCCACCGTCAACAAGGCAGGCGGCTTTTCCTCCAGTAATTGTTGAATGGCATTCAATTCTTCGGGGGTGATTGCCAGAGGTTTCTCACAAAATACATGCTGACCGGCGCGCAAAGCCTGCATCACCTGCCGGGCATGATGCTGATGGCGGGTGAGAATGGCCACCACCTGTACCCGCGGATTGCCTAAAATATCACTTTCCTGAGAACTGGCAAAACCAAAACCGTAGCGTTGCGCGGCGTGACGCGCGCTCAATCCGCTGGCTGTGGCTATGCCCACTTTCTGCACGCCGCCGCTTCGTTGCACCACCGGTAAAAACACCGCCATGGCGTAATTGCCGGCTCCAAGCACCCCCAGGCCCGGCAGTCCTTCCAGCGGCGCAGCGTGAGGGCTCAACTCGATGCGGCGCAGCGGTGCAGTCGCTTCCTCGCTTTGGGGATAGGTCAAAAGAACACCCAGAAACGACTGACGACTCTTTCCGCTGATCAGATCATAGGCAGCCTCACCCTGTTCAATGGGGAAGCGGTGGGTGATCAGCGGCCTGACATCTAACTTTCCGCTGGCAAGCAGATCCACTACTGCCTGCAAGTTTCTGCCTTCTGTCCAGCGCACATACCCGTAGGGATAATCTATCCCGCTTTCTTCATACTGTGGGTCATAACGCCCCGGCCCGTATGAGCGCGAAATGATCAATTGAAGTTCTTTTTCATAGTACAACTTGCGCGGCAACGACATGCCCACCGCCCCAACTGCAATGACCTTCGCTCGATCGCGCGCCAGTATCCCCGCCAGTTCTACCGGGTCGCTGGCGGGGGTATCCGCACAGATTAAAACAGCATCAAAACCGCGCCCCTGTGTCAGTGAGCGACCAGTTTCTTCTGCCTGTGAGCGTTCGGCTGCAATGGCGCCCATTTGTTCAGCCAGAGAAACCCGGTGCGGGTCTAAATCCACCCCAAACACGCTACAGCCTGCCGCGCGGGCAATGCCCACGCTGAGCAGACCCAACGAACCCAGACCAATTACCGCAATCCGTTCGCCCAGCTGTGCTTCCGCCAGCCGAAATCCGTGCAAGGCAATCGCACCCAGCGTAGTGAAGGCGGCGCTCTCAAAATCTACCTGATCCGGCAAAGCCGCCAGCAAGTGTTTGGGGACGACGACATACTCAGCGTGCACGGCGTAACCCCCGCCTGCACACGCAACCCGATCCCCGGGTTTAAATTCCTCCACCCCTGCACCGACTGCCACAACCGTCCCGGCACAAGAATAACCCAATGCCATCGGCTGATCCAGTCGGTTGAAAACCGCTTCAAGGGTGTTTAACACCCCCTCGCGGCGGGCCTTGTCCAGCACCTGACGCACAAGATCGGGACGGGAACGCGCTTTTCCTACCAGACTTTTTCCGGCAAAATCCACCACCATGCGTTCTGTGCCGGCAGAAATCAAAGAAGCTGCATTGCGCACCAGCACCATCCCCGGTTTGGGAGTCGGTGCCGGCACATCCACCACAAGGGCTTTTCCATCCCGCAAGTTTTGCAGTAACTGCTTCATGGGCAGCCGGTTCAGCGGGCGTAGTCCACAGCCCGGGTTTCGCGAATGACGGTCACTTTAATCTGTCCCGGATACTGCATGGTTTCTTCAATCTTTTTGGCAATATCCCTTGCCAGCCGTGTGGCCGCCAGATCGTCAATATCTTCTGGACGGACGATGATGCGCACTTCACGCCCAGCCTGAATGGCGTAACTCTGGCTGACGCCCTTGAAGGAATTGGCAATTTCTTCCAGTGCGCGCAGGCGTTTGATGTACTGCTCCAAATCTTCGCGGCGGGCACCGGGTCGGGCGCCAGAGATGGCATCGGCGGCTTCCACGATAATGGCTTCCACCGTTTCCTGTTCCACTTCGTGATGATGAGAGGCAATGATATTGACGACCTTTGCCGGAACGCCGTACCGTTTGGCAAATTCCGCGCCGATCATGGCGTGTGTGCCGTCGGTGTTATGATCCATGGCCTTGCCTAAATCGTGCAGCAGGCCACCCATACGGCACAAATCCACATCTGCGCCCAGCTCGGCCGCCAGCACTGCCGAAAGTTTGGCCACTTCCACAGCATGCGCCAGTTGATTCTGGCCGTAGGAAGTGCGGTACTTCAAACGACCTAAAACTTTGGTGACTTCGGGGTGCAGACCGGTCACCCCAGCGTCATACGCCGCTTGCTCGCCGGCTTCGATGATGCTTTTATCCACTTCTTTTTGTTCTTCGTTGAGAATTTTTTCGATATGCGCCGGGTGAATACGTCCATCCACAATCAAGCGTTCCAGCGCCCGGCGGGCAACTTCGCGCCGCACCGGGTCAAAACAGGAGATGGTAACCGCCTCAGGAGTATCATCTACAATCACATCTACACCGGCGGCCTGCTCAAAGGCGCGGATGTTTCGCCCATTCCGTCCAACGATACGCCCTTTCATCTCCTCGTTGGGCAGAGAAATGACCGAGGTGGTCACGCTGACCACATGATCCGAAGCCACCCGCTGGATGGATTCGGCAATCAACTCGCGGGCGCGCTTTTCACCTTCGGCTCGCGCTTCTGCCTCAATTTGGCGGATGATTCGTGCCATGTCGGCGCGGGCTTCTTTTTCGGCTTCCTGGAGTAAAACCGCTCGGGCTTCCTCGACGGTCATTTGCGCAATCCGCTGCAATTCCGCCATATGCTGCTCGTACATTTTTTCAACTTCGTTCAGGCGTTTGTCCACAGCCGACTGACGCTTGTTGACCGCCTGTTCACGCTGTTCCAGCCGCTCAAAGCGCTGATCCAGCTCTGCCCGCCGTTTCTGTAAACGGTCTTCTTCGCGGTTGATTTCCATGCGGCGGCGGTTGATTTCCGCCTCAGCTTCCTGCAAGGTTTTCAGTGCTCGATCTTTGGCTTCCAGTTCGATCTCACGTGCTTTTTCGTTCGCTTGCAGTAAAACTGCATCTGCTTTATTTTGTTGATCCTTTTTGAATTTTTCGGCAAAGTAGCGGGTCAAAAAATACACCGCCGCAGCCAGAACCAGCACATCCACCAACAAAATGACTACCAATGTTTCAAATCCAAATTGTCCCATGTTCCAATTCCTCTTTCCAGAGTCAGGTTTCGGGCTGCTCAATCTCTCTTTCGGAACAGATGCGGCGCACAACCGGAGCAATCGTTCCGTAAGAAAAGCCGCGGCGTGCTAAAAACGCCATCAGCCGCTTGCGAAACACATCCGGTTGCAGGCTGGTCAATTTTCGCGCATAACGAATACCAGCCTGATACGCCAGTTCACTCTCTTCCGCCAAAGGATTGAGCGCCTCCTCAATATGATCTTCCGAAACTCCCTTTTGCCTTAGCTCATAACGCAGTAATCGGCGGCTGCGGGGTCGAAAAGTGGTGCGATTTTCCGTCCACAAGCGCGCAAACTCCGCATCACCCAGCCAACGTTCGGCCTTCAAGCGTTCAATGATCTCCTCGATCAATGGCTGGTTAAACCCTTTTTCCAGCAGTTTGCGGCGAACTTCGGCTTCTGAACGCGGGCGGAAACTCAGGTAATGCAAACCACGTTGATAGGCGACTTCGCGGGTCTCTTCTTCCTGGAGTGAACGAATTTTATCTTCACTCAGGGTTTGTCCAACCCGCAGCCAGGCAGCTACAATTCGCGAAAGTCCGAAAGCAAATTCCCCATCGAGGTAAACATTCACTCGATTTGGGTTACGCCTTTGTACCTTTAATGCTGTGATCTTACGCTCCGCGTCCAATCAACACCAGCCTGCCCGGAGCAGCCCGAGAAGAACCAGTTTGTGCGGGGTGAAAATGCAGAAAATACCGGGAGCGAAGATTAAAGCAGATTCAAATAATTTTGAATCCTTTGTGAGGCTCTGGTAAATCCCACCACAGGTACATTATCTGTATACTTCACCGACAGCCTCCGGTTTAATTGCACTGTCCACGCGCGTACTCACCTAAAAAAGTACACGCCTTGAATTCAGAGCCGTTTCACTCTCCGGCTAATCTACTGATCCCATAATCTCTCCCCAATGGAGAGAGAAAATCCAAACACAAACGGTTTCTCCCTGCCACTGCAATGCTTTTCCAACGCTTTGATCATTCCGGGCTGAGGGAGTTTCAAATTTCTTAACACATTATACATGATTTTTTAATATTGAAAACATTTTAGGAGTTGAAAATTTACCAAATCCCGCCAAAATCAGTTTTTTCCGGGTAAGAATTCCAATTTCTCCCCTTCCCTTTTGCAGCTGAATGAATGGCAAACACCATTTCTTAAGTTGTTTGGACTAATACTTTTCCTTAAACCAGCATTTTCCTACTCAAATTGCAGCAAATACAGAATATCTGTCAGGGCTGCATCGAATAATTCCTGCATAATTTCCGGTCGGGCAGCATATTCACCGCCAAAACTGCCATCCCCGTACAGCTGCCGCATTTCCTCGGCATTGGGCAAACCCTGATAGGAAGGGGGAATTTTTGAACCCTGAGGCAATTCGCTCACCTGTACAAACGAAAAGGCTTCTAACCAGTTGGCATGCGCCGGTTTTAGTGCATGCTTTTCTGCCACCGCTTCAACGCTGTGGGATTTCCACCACGCATACCATCCAACTTTCAACCCCGGCAGTTCATTGGCCAGCTCTACCAGCACATTCCGCGCCCCATCGTTGCCGCCATGGCCGTTCAGAACCAGTAAACGCCGAAACCCCTGGCGGTAAACCGATCTGACCATGTCCTCCACCACCTGAATCAGTGTGCTGGAGCGCAGGCTGATCGTGCCGGGGTAAGCCAGAAAGTAGGGTGAAACGCCAAAGTTCAAAGGAGGGGCAACCAGCACACCGCTCCTTTCGCTGGCAGCGTCCGCCAGCGCCAGAGGAATGCGCACATCCGTCAAAAGGCTGAGATAACCGTGCTGCTCACATGCGCCTAAAACCAGCATCAGACGGTCATCCTGTTTGAGGTAGATTTCAACATCCATCCAGTTCAATTCTTCGAGTCGCATAAAATCTTCCTTTTTTGAAGAAAAAAAATCCTCACTCAGTATACCGCTTTTTCAAAAGGGACTGGATTAAACGCGGCGGCGAAGCGGATGCTTCGCCGCCGCAATTCAAAAAGGCTCTCCTCCTTCGGCCGATGTGGTCAAAACACGACGTTTACCAGTCTGCCACGCACATAGATAATCTGGCGCGGGCTGCGTCCTTCCAGATGGCGTTGGACACCTTCGGTAGCCAGAGCCATGGCTTTGGCTTCCTCTTCCGAGATATTGACCGGCACCTGAATCCGGTCACGCACTTTTCCATTTACCTGCACAACCAGCGTAATTTCTTCCTCGCGGGCAGCCTCTTCATCCACTACAGGCCAGGATTGAGTGTGAACCGAGTAGGGTTTTCCCAATCTTTCCCACAACTCTTCGCTGATGTGCGGCGCAACCGGCGCCAGCATCCGCAGGTAGATATCCACCGCTTCTTCCCAGGCGGGGGTGCCATACGCCCCACCCTGCTTGGCTTTGTTCATTTCGTTCAGCAGTTCCATTAAAGCCGAAACAATGGTGTTGAATTCGAATTCGCGGAAATCGCGGGTGACCGCCCGCAGGGTTTGATGAACCTTGCGGCGCAAATTGCGGATGAGGCTTTCATCTGCCGCTTTTGCAGCAGCCGGTTCAAGCACCAGTGACCACAGCCGCCTCAGCCAGCGGCTGGTGCCTTCAATACCACCGCTGCTCCACGGCCCACCCTGATCCCAGCGGGCAAAGAACATCAGGTAAGCACGCACCGTATCGGCTCCGTAGGCCGCCACCAGATTATCCGGCGAAACCACATTGCCGCGGCTCTTTGACATTTTTTCAGAATCCTCGCCCAACACCATACCCTGATTGCGCAACTGCAGCATGGGTTCGTTCCCTTTGGTGATTCCCATATCGCGGCAGGCTTTATGGAAGAAGCGCGTATAAATCAGGTGCATGGTAGCGTGTTCAATTCCACCCGTGTAGGTGTCAACCGGCATCCAGTAGTCATACTCTTTCGGATCAAAGGGACCTTCGTGATACCACGGGCTGAGGTAGCGCAGGTGATACCAGGATGAACACATAAAAGTGTCCATCGTGTCCGTTTCCCGTTCTGCCGTTCCACCGCATTGCGGGCAGGTCGTCAAACGCCAGGTGGGATGCAGTTTCAGCGGGCTTTCGCCGGTTGGTTTCCATTCCACATCCTCAGGGAGCAGCACCGGTAGTTGATCCTCTGGTACCGGTACGATCCCGCAGGTCGGGCAGTAGATCATCGGTATCGGGGCACCCCAGTAGCGTTGACGCGAGATCAGCCAATCGCGCAAGCGGTAATTGACGGCGTACTTTCCTTTCCCGTTTTGTTCCAACCAGCGGGTTACCTCTGCCTTTGCGTGCTCACCGGGAGTACCGCTGAATTCAGCCGAGTTGATCATCATCCCATACTCGGCATGGAACAGCACATCCCGGTAAAACTCCACGTTCCACAGCATTTCCATCAATGTGCGCGCAGAACGGACAGCGGGCTGCAATTCTTTGCAGCGCGCCAAAATGCGCGCCTCGGCCTCCGGCGATTCCCATTCCCAAAGACCGTTTTCGAAAATGAAGACCCAGCGCGACCCCACAATTTCGTTCCAGTAACCGCTGTTCAAGTATTCCTTGGCGATATTAAGATAGGAGTCAATCTGACCGGATTGCAGGGTCACAAAAACACCCCGCTCATTCTGCTCAAAGGCAATCCCGGCGCCGCTCAATACTTCCGCAAATCCGGCGCGCATGGAGGCGGCGGGCGCAAAGGATTTTGCCAGCCCGTCCGGTCGGGCAATGACCGGCAAAATGGGCAGGCCGTATTTGAGAGCAAACGCAAAATCCCGTTCATCATGCGCCGGCACGGCCATGATCGCACCGGTACCGTAGGTCATCAGCACATAATCGGCAATCCACACCGGAATACGCCGTCCGTTGACCGGGTTGACCGCATAACCACCGGTGAATACACCCGTTTTGTCCTTATCAGCCGCCTCGCGTTGAATATCGGACTGACGCAGCGTTTGTTGAACATAGGCCTCTACCGCAGGCCGCTGCTCATCCGAAGTCAGCTTGTCCACCAGTGGATGTTCCGGAGCCAGAACCATGAAGGTGGCTCCCCACAGGGTATCCGGCCGGGTGGTAAACACTTCCAGCAAGTCACCATCCTGGGTAGTGAAGTAAACCGCCGCGCCTTCAGAACGTCCGATCCAGTTGGTCTGCAGCGTGCGCACCCGCTCCGGCCAGTCAATTCCATCATAACGCAACAGCTCTTCAGCGTATTGGGTGGTTTTGAAGAACCACTGCTCCAGATTTTTCTTGATAACCGGAGTTCCGCAGCGTTCGCAGTGGCGGTCTTCGCCCCATACCTGTTCACGCGCCAGGGTCGTGTTGCAGTTGGGGCACCAGTCCACGGGTGACATTTTTCGGTATGCGAGCCCATTCTGATACAGCTTCAAGAAGAACCACTGCGTCCAGCGGTAATATTCCGGGTCGGAACTGATTGCCTCACGCCGCCAATCGAACATCGCGCCCATGCTGCGCAGCTGTCGGCGCATATTTTCGATGTTGCGGTAAGTCCACACTTTGGGGTGAATGTTGCGCTGAATGGCAGCATTTTCAGCCGGCAGTCCAAAGGCATCAAAACCAATAGGGAACAACACATTGTACCCCTGCATGCGCATAAAACGAGCGCGGGCATCCGAAGGGGTCATTGCATACCAGTGACCGATGTGCAAATCACCGGAAGGATAAGGAAGCATGGTCAGCGCGTAATGCTTCGGCCTGGAAGGGTCAACATTGGAATGATAGAGACCGTCCTGTTCCCAACGCTGCTGCCACTTACTCTCGATTTCTCCCGGATTGTACGCCGGTATGGGTGATGAGTTCATACCTCTCTCCTGTCTTTGATTAAGCAAAAATCCCTTCATCCAAGCAGGGACGAAGGGTTGCTCCGCGGTACCACCCTGATTGCCCGGAAAGAAATGTTCCCGGCCGCTCAGAACGCGCTAACGGGCGAACCCGGCAACGGCTACTGAAGTTCACCGCTGCGGCCTGCTCAACGAGCCGACAGGCGAGTTCAGCCTCAAGCGCTCCGTTTGCGCTGCGCCGGGCTCACACCAGTTCTCCCGACTCGCTGACGGATGGCTTACTACTCCTGCCATAGCCTTTCAAAAAACGAGCCGTGCCCAAATGCAACAACTCGTTTCTTGAGTGGACCCAGGGGGATTCGAACCCCCGGCCTTCTCAATGCCATTGAGAGCGCTCCCGTCTGCGCCACAGGCCCACGATGGAGCCGAGGGGACTTGAACCCCTGACCTCTTCATTGCAAGTGAAGATCTCTCCCATCTGAGTTACGGCCCCGTCCTCGCATTTTATCACAACTCGGATATGCGTCAATGCCACAAACCAACTCTGGCATGGTGTGGGAATCATTTGAACCAGGGAGGAACACCGCTGGCTCTCCTGCTATCCTGGGGTGTTTGAGAAAAATCGGCTGACTGACACTTTACTGGTAAGCTTTATCCGCGATGCAGCAGAGGAAGTGGGAGCGCGTTATCAGTTTACCTCCTCTAAACCTGCTGGGCGACTGGGGTGTCACTGAACAAAGCCCTCGCTTACAGAGGTTCAGAACCAAAGGTCGCCCCGTCCCCGGTCCTAAAGGGTGGGGCCGCGGCGGCCTTTTGGTCAGTAGGGCAGTTATCCAAACCCGAGCCCTACAAACCTCCCCTCTGGCAGGTTATCCCCTCTATATATAAAAGTCTGTTATTTCTACAAAAACCCCCTGGCGGGTTGGTCCCAAGTCTATATATAAAGG
>NZ_JBRCOK010000019.1:0-6981 GCF_053501535.1 Bellilinea sp.
GCCTGAATCTGCTGTACCCAGCCCAGCCAGCGAGGTTCGGTCATCGAAAACCCTTTTCCGAGTGGATTGGGGGTAATTGTAACATGCCTGCTGGCTAAAATAGCGGCGTAAACTTCTAAGAAAGCCAGCTTTTGGCATCAAAAATGAGGGTTTCTCATCTCCGCCGGATGAGGTTATTTTGAAAGCGGCTGGGGATGATCCTCGAACACCGCCCTGTACACATCCTCGCCAAAACTGGTTTGCAGCGGCTGACCTTCAAACAATTTATAGGTGCGTCCTCCGCCGCTCATGCGCTCGGCGCGCAGGAAGAGGGCATTTTCCAGCCCTTTCTGGTAAAAGCCGTCCGCAAAGGTAAATTGATGGGTCACAAAGAAGACCTTGATTTGACGATCCAGCAAGGCCTGCGTGATCTGGCGGGCAATTTCCGAGCCTTCCCGCTCGTTGGTCGCCGCAAACGACTCGTTGAAGAGCATCAAACCCTGCGGGCGGATATGATCGGCAATCGCGCTCATCCGGCCGAGTTCTTCATCCAGCTTGCCGCTCTTCATGCTGCTATCTTCTTGGCGTTTGTAGTGGGTAAAAATGCCCGAGCAGAGATTGGCAGCAAAGTGATCGGCCGCTACAAACATGCCGCACTGCATCATGATTTGCGCCTGCCCAATGCTGCGTAAAAAGGTGGATTTTCCGCCCTGATTGGCACCCGTGATGATGACCAGGTCTTTTCCATCCCCGTTTACATCATTGCCAACCACCTTTTTCTTCATCGTCAGCGCCAGGGAAATATCGTACAAACCCCGAACGGTATGGCGGCGCTCACCCAGCGGATACGGCTCAGGGAAAGTCAGCGGGTGGCCCAGTTCGCGCACCTGCTCAAAAAGGTTCAAACATCCGATGTAAAACGCCAGCTCGCCGCGCAACATGGCCAGGTAGTGATCAATGTGTTCGGCGGACTGCGCCACCGCGTTGGCAACCTGATTGATGGCGCGGTCTTTGATTTCTCCCAGCGCGCGTGCGCCCTGCTCATCGCGCGGATGCAGGCTAAAGGAATACTCCGGCGGACGGGCGCGGAAAATCTCTTCCAGCCAGCTGCCGTTGCGCGGATTGGGTTTGCGCAAAGTGTAATGAATGCCTTCATTGCCGCGCCCCAGCTCGGCACTGATCAGCACACCCTCGCGAAAACGCAATGCCTTGATGTGGTCTTCCACCACCCCAAAAAATTCATCGTTAAGTTCGCGCTGAATGATGGCAAAGAAATTACGAAAACCCGGCGAGGTGAAGCGGCTGCTGTGTTCATCGGCCATGCGGCGCAGTCTAAGCAGCAGTTCCACGAACATCGCCATCATCTCCAGCCCGCTGGACAGTACACCGGCCGGATAATGCGTGAAGATTCCCAGCCAGCGTTTGCGTTTGTTTTCGATGGCTTGCAACGGAATTTGATACAACTCACGGATGATTTCGGGGTTGTTGAGGCAGTCCTGCAGGACTTGCTGACGGTAGCGAATGATCTCCAGGTCGGTTTCGCTGGTCAAAATCACCCGCCGGGCAACATCGAACAAAAATTTATCGCCCTGAGCCATGCTGTTGAAGAGCACATTCAATTCAAGGTCTTGAATCAAATCGCTTTCGTTCCACGGCAGCGGCTGCTGCGGGTCAAAATCACGGTCGAGGTAAAGCAGGTTAACCTTCATGCCTGAATACGCTCCTTCAATTTCTCATAGGTCAGGCGGTGTTTTTCAGCAATGGTGATGGCATACGCCAGTCCATCAGCCGGCCTGCGAATGATGCGAAAAGTTCGCCGGGCAACATCTTCCGCGTCCACCGTGCTGATCATGCTGACCGTCTTTTCAGCCGCGGATGCCAGCTCAGTCAGGAATGTTACCCATACACACAGGCTGTCCAGTTCCAGAATACGCTGCATGATCTTGCGGCTGAGGAACAAAGCATCTTTGAGGGTGGTCGAGTTGAACGGCTCGTTGAGGATGATCAGGCTGTTGGGGGTGGCCTGCTCAAAGATCTGGCGCATGCGCGCCAGCTCTTCGTTCAGTTTGCCGCGCAGCTTGCGGATATCTTCCTCCCGTTCAAAATGGGTGAAGATGTCGTCAAAACAAAACAGGCGTGCTTCTCTACCGGGGACGGGCAGGCCAAGACAGGCAAGGTGATGCAGCTGCCCGAACATGCGCGCAAAGGTGGTTTTACCGCCCTGATTCGGCCCGGAAACGATGATGACCCGTTCTTTATCCTGAAGATGAAAATCGTTGGGGACAATCCGGGCAGTATTCTCCCGCAGTTGAATTGCCAGCGCCAGATCGAAAGCATCCACCGCATTCACCGCTTTGTTCTTACGGCTGACCACCGGCAGACAGAATTTCAGCCCGCTTTTCATCAACGGCAAAATGGTTTCCAGATAGGCCAGGTAAAACTGTATCTCACGGTCAAAGGCAAGGATGAAATCGGCCGCAAACTGGGCGTGATCGGCGTAAAAACGGTGCAGACGGTCGAACAATTCGGGGTTCAGGCGCGCCACCAGATCCAGAATCTGCGCCTCGACATGGTTCATGCTGGAAACGATGTTCAGTTTGATCAGATAATCCTTGACCGCTCCCTGCTTGAACTTTTCGAAGGTTTTTTCGACTTCGATGCTGTAGTCGGCCTCACCCTCATAGGGGCGTACTTTGACGGTGGTATCTTTGATCAGGATGCAGTAACGCACCGCCGAAAGGTCTTGTTTCAACTGCTCGGCCTCATCCACCAGACGCTGAAATTCGCTTGAGCGGGCATAAGCATCCAACGCCTGCCGGAAAGCCATCAAACCTCGCGAGCGCAATTCGGCGTTGTTCAAATCCTGTGCCAATTGAATCACCGCCCGCACATAGACCAGCACTGCTTCGAGAAACCAGCCCTCGCGATGATTCTGGTGAACCAGCTCGCCGATTAATTTGCGGTAGCGGCGCAGGATGACCATTTGTGCGGCAAAGGTCTGCAGTCTGGTCAGCGTGGTTTCCTCCAGCAAGTCGCGGACAATTTCCTGTCGGAACTGGATGGTTTCTTCATCTTGAACGGCGGTGTAGTAGTAGGCTTTGAGGTTGTACTCCTGCTTGCTGGCGGTAAGCCAATCCACTACCTGATTCAGATTCAGGTCGTCAAAGTAAGCCGGCGGCTGCGCGTTTTCGGCAACCGCGTGGTCGGCAGAAGGAAATAACATACTGATCGGGTTCATAAGCGGACTTTCACATCTTTCGGTACATCGCCAAAAAAAGCCTCTACTGAGTGGACGGATTCAGTAGAGGCTATCAGTCTTACGACAGTTAAAAGCGAGCCTCATCGCTTTTGTGAATGTATTATAACGTCAGTTCGGGATAAATCCTTTTTGCATCCGATTTCAGAATTTTGCCCCCTCCTGCGCCTCCCCCAATATCGCGGAAGCGATATTGGGGAGGAGGGAGGGGGTGCATTTTGCTGCTCACCGCGGTTTGTGCTCATCCCGAACCCATATTATTTTATCACAAACCCGGCTGGCATGATAAAATCTTGTTCAATAGGGCTATGGCGTTCACACCCACCCACACCGACCGGCTGATTAATGTTGTGCTTGCACTGGCACAGTACCCGATTCTGAGCGGGCGCATCCGCCAGCAAATGCGGCGCGAGTTGTTTTCGCGCGGCATCATCCAGCCGGCCGACTTTGAAAACGAAGTACGCCGGCTGGCCATTCTCTCTCAGGAACGCGAAGGCCTGCGTAACCCGGTCGGCGAAGAACCGGCCGAGGTGTGGGAAACGCGCATGAGCCGCATCCGCGATCACCTGACCGATTTGCGCTTCAGCCAGCATCTGACCCTGGAGGTGCTGGAAAACATCATCAGCGAGGTGTTGAGCGAGCGCGGCATTGACATGGTCGGGCTGATGCTCTCGCTCAACCCCGAAACCGCCCCGTTGGATCTGGTCTTCGAGCAGGCCATGACCATCGAACGCTTGCCGCCGGAAGAACGGCAGAAGTACGAAGCCCGTCTGCAGGAAACCAAAGTGGTGCTGATTCGCAGCCTGATCAGTGATCAACTGCGCTATATCAACATTGCCAAACGCTGGTTCACCATTGACGATTTGCAGCAAATCCGCCGCCACAAAATTGGGCCGGGGCGCATCGGCGGCAAGGCGGCCGGCATGCTGCTGGCGCACCGCATCCTGCGCCAGGCCAGCGCGCTTTCCGAGGACACCTGCCTGATCACCCCCGATTCTTACTACGTCGGCGCGGATGTATTCTACTCCTTCATGTCCATTAACAACCTGTTCCACTGGAACGACCAGAAGTACAAGACCGAAGCCGAAATGCGCGCCGATTATCCCCACATTCTCCGGGATTTTATGGAAGGGGATTTCCGCCCGGATATTGCCCAGCGGCTGGAAGCCCTGCTGGGCAGCGTTGGCAAACAACCCCTGATTGTGCGCTCCTCCAGCCTGCTGGAAGATAACTTTGGCACCGCCTTTGCCGGCAAATACGAGAGTGTTTTCCTGCCAAATCAGGGCAGGCCGTCCGAAAACCTGCGCGCCCTGACGCGCGCCATCGCGCGGGTGTACGCCTCCACCCTCAACCCGAATGCCCTGCTCTACCGCCGGGCGCGCGGGTTGCAGGATTACGATGAACGCATGGCCGTGCTGATTCAGGTGGTGCAGGGCGAGCGTTACGGGCGTTATTACCTGCCGCAGGGCGCCGGGGTGGCTTTCAGCCGCAACCTGTACCGCTGGGCACCCCAAATCCGCCGCGAGGAAGGCTTTGTGCGGCTGGTGTGGGGGCTGGGCACCCGCGCTGTGGACCGGGTGGGCAATGATTTTCCGCGCCTGATCGCGCTCAGCCACCCGCTGCTGCGGCCCTCCACCGACCCCAAAGCCATCCGGCGCTACTCCCAGCAATATGTGGACGTGATTGACCTGGAAGATAACGCCTTCAAAAGCCTGCCGGTGCAGGAAGTGTTGAAAGGAGATTACCCGGCTTTGCGTTATGTGGCTCAGATTGAGGAGGACGGGTATTTTGCATCGCTGCGCTCCCGCTACATGGGCGATGACAAACGCCTGGTGCTGACCTTTGAGGAACTGCTGCGCCGCACCCCCTTTGCCGAGCGCATGCGCGAGCTGCTGCACACCCTCGAACACCACTACGAAGCACCGGTGGACGTGGAATTTACCCTGTCGGTCGAGGAGAAACAGGATAAACCGGAATTGTGCATTACCATCCTGCAATGCCGCCCGCAAAGCCAGTTACAGGTTACTGCAGCCGCAGCGCTGCCCGCCGATTTAGACCCGCAGGATGTGATCTTCAAGACCCACTTTGTGGTGCCGGAAGGCACACTGGAACGGATTGACTATGTGGTATTTGTGCCGCCCGAAGGTTATTTTGCGCTGGAAAGCCTGAATCAGCGCAATGAACTGGCGCGTGCCATTGGGCGGTTGAACAGCGCGCTGGAAAACGAGCGGTTCATCTGCGTTGGACCGGGACGCTGGGGCAGCAGCAATTCGGATTTGGGCGTGCCGATTGATTACGGCGACATTTACCATGCCCGCGCGCTGGTTGAACTGGCCGGGCAGGGCTACGGACTGCCGCCGGAACCTTCGCTGGGGACGCACTTTTTTCAAGATCTGCTGGAATCGCAGATTTACCCGCTGGCCATTTACCTGGACCAGCCTGGCAGCATCTTTCGGCGCGACTTTTTCTACGAAACGCCCGACCGTTTACGCGAATGGATGGACCTGCCGGCCGAACTGTCCAGCAGCCTGCGCTTGATTCGGGTGGCGGATTACCGCCCCAACCACCATCTGGAAATTGTGATGAGCGATGAAAAAGGCGTGGCAGTGGCCTTCCTGCGTCCGGATGCCGAGAACAACCTCACGAAATTTTGAAGCTTTCCAGGCCTTCCAATTCGTTCATCTCGGCGGTGATCAATTCGTACAAATCGGTCTTGCGCGAGCGGAAGGATACTTCCACTTCCAGCCGTTTATTCTTGATGTTTTTGCGGATAGAAACAATTTTGGCATTGAGCTGATGTCTCTTCCAGATTTTATTCAGGTCTTTAAGCGCGCCCGGGCGATCCTGTAAGTGCAGCTCGACGGTCACCGCTAAATCCGGCCCAAACAGTCTTTTCTCGGCCAGATCGAGCAATTCCAGTACCACCAGCAGTAAACCGGTGGCTGCAGCAGCCGGCAGGTAATAACCGGCGCCGACTGCCAACCCGACAATCGCCATCGTCCACAGAGAAGCGGCCGTAGTCAACCCTTTGACGTTCGGACCGTAACGCAAAATGGCCCCGGCGCCCAGAAAACCGATTCCGGAAATCACCTGTGCCGCCAGACGGGCCGGGTCGCCGTTTGGCGCAAATTGGTGGAACTGCATGGCGAGGTTAATTGAAAGAGTCATGGCCAAAGTAGCGCCGACCACCAGAACGATATGCGTCCGCCAGCCGGCCGGCTGGTTTTGGCGTTCGCGCTCAAAGCCGATTACTGCCCCGAGGGCAGTGGCAATTAAGATGCGCAGGAGAATATCCGTTTCACTGATCATGGGATGCTCCCGGATGGAATGATAGAACATATTTTCTATATTTACAACTTGCACTTATTCCATCCACTTTGAGTATAGCATAAGGCGTAGGTCAGAAGAAAGGTGTGGTGAATTTGCGCCTTTGCGTTGAAAAGTAACGAATCGGCAAGCGGCTAAAGCGAAAATGATAGCCTGTCCTTTTGAGCAGGCGTGGCAATCTTATGTGTGACCCCCACCCACCTCCCCCAATATCGCGAAAGCGATACTGGAGGAGGCGAAGGAAGGGGCAATTGATCAGCACGGGTGCGTTTTGCTGCGCTTGGAAGGACATTAACGAAAGTGAATAATCATCAGATGCTGGAGATTATCCCGCACATCCGGTAAAATACGCCATAATCTATCGAAAAGGATGAAAATATGGCGGTTTTAATGTTGCTGGCAGGGCTGGTGTTGTTAAT